>CAYXEY010000733.1:0-2837 GCA_964464105.1 uncultured Planctomycetaceae bacterium | reverse complement strand
AAGCAGGCCCAGCAGAATCTTGATCGTCGTCGATTTGCCCGAGCCGTTCGGACCAAGCAGGCCGAAGACCTCGCCCGGCCGGATGTCCATGTCCAGCTTGTCGACCGCGAGCACGCGCTGCCGGCCCCAGAAGTCCGCGAAGACCTTGGTCAGAGCCACGCATTCGACAACCGGTTCCTGTCCGCGCGAAGTTACCATCGTTCAGCCCTGGTATGGCAAGGATCTTCATGGCCCGGTGAGCAGTGGTGCAACCTGCTTGCCATCACTGGCCTCTCATCGTCGGGGCGAGTTTGGTGCGCTGCCGCTGAGTCGGCGACAAACCCGGTCCGCCCGGCATCTTGGTCGGGTCCACCTTCGGCAGGTTGCTTCGAATGATGTTGAGAATGGTCAGATCGCCGCCGGACGGCACATACCACTTGTTGATCTGATCATTCTTGAGCGCCTCCGCGAACATGTCGTCGCGCAGCCGTGACAAGACCACCTGCGGCGCCTTGTCGAAGTCGCCCTTGAGCTGCTGAATCTGGTCGTGATCCGAACGGGCCTCGGAGACCATTTCGTTGTAGTTTTTGCGATACATCTGAATGATGGCCTGGGCCTGACCGGTAGAAGCGTCGAGCAGCTTCTCCACGCGAGCACGCTTGGTTGCGAGTTCCTCGTCGAATAGACTGCTTTTTCCACCCGATTTCGTCCGGGCCTCGGACGCAGACAGCAGTGTTGCAAACTCCTCGTTCAACGCATCGCTCAATTCCGAGAAATGCTCGCCCGCCGTCTCGGTCAGCGTCTGCCGGGCATTGGCCTCGGCCTCGGCGATGAGCTTTGCCTTCTCGCTTTCCTTGGCGATGACCTTGTCAAAGTCCTCCTGAACCTGCCGTGGCGGCAGAATGGCCTCGACCGATCCGCTTTTCGCGGCGAGCACGCCGTTGCGCGCGTCAATCGAGATACCCAACGGAGTGCCTGAGTCCGCAAGATGTTTCAATGCCTTTTCCAGCCGGTCTCCGACCTGCTCCAGAAACGCGCTTTGTCCGCTGCCGCGGATGTCCAGCGCCGGCATTGCGACCGCCGTCTCCACCACCGCCGCCCGGGCCAGATCGCGCATCAGGTCGTATTCGGGGTAAGACTCGGCCGAGGCGCCGCGAATGTCATTCGCACTGCGCCTGCCCGACGGAAACACATTTGTAATGTAATCAACGCTGTTGCTGACCCGGTAGTTGATCACCAGGGTCGCGTGGATGATGTTCACGTCACCGGTGATGAGGTAATCGTCGCGGCGTGGATCAAGCCGGTTGTCGTATTTGTACTCAAGCTTGCCAGTCGCCTTCTCGGCGTCGGTTCGCATGAACATGAACTCGACCGGAAGGCGGCGCTCCTGCGTGCTGACCGTCTGCCATTGTTCAAACGGATAGGGCCAACTCCAGTGCCAGCCGGGGCCCAGGGTCGGCGACTGGGTTCGCTCGTTCTCGCCCGTGCCCACGATTCGCCCGAATCGAACGATGAATCCCTCTTCGCCGGGCTTCACGCTGAACCAGCCCGAGAGCAGGTAAAGAATCACCATGACCACCATGAGCAGCTTCAGCACGCCAAAGCTGCGGCGAAGCGCGTCGGAAAGCGATTGATTCGCAGGATCGAGCGGCTCTGCCGGCGGCGGAACGATTGGCGCGCCGTGACCGTGGTCGTGGGCATGATCATGCCCATGGTCGTGTGAATGGTCGTGGGAGTGTGAATGGGCCATGTCGCACCTTACTCCCGGCCGCCGGCGCGTGCAGCGTCATCACTTCGTACCGGAATCACCACTTCATTCTCTTTATTCGTATTCGTGTCTGTGCGGTCCGGCTTTAGCGTGGCGCCAGTCGGCGCAGGTCTCGGCTTCCGTTTGAGCAACTCGTCAAACGGAATTATCTCATCAGCACTGAGTACCAAGGTAATCTCACCGGATTGCAGAATCTTCAGAATCGACTCGCGCTTCTTGAGGAAATCGGCCAGCTCGCGATTCTCCGCGAAGATGGGGTAGAACTTCATCGATTCGGCGACACCTTCGTTCTCGATCTTCTTGCCGTAGGCCTCGGCCCGCTTTTCGATCTTGCTGGCCTCCTCGTAAGCCCGTGCGGTGATGCCCTGGGCCTCGGACGTCCCCTGGCCCTCGAGCTCCTTAATGGTCTTCTGCCGCTCTTCCTTCATGCGGGCGAAGACTTCCTTCGTGACCGACTCTGGGATGTTAAGCCGCTTCACGCCGACGGAATTGATCTCGACGCCGTAGTTCTTGAGGGCCCGCTCCTTCACCCCGTCGAGAAACGACCTCTCAATTTCGTCAAACTTCATCTTGTCGGCGTTGGTGGTCACGATGTCCGAGAGGGCGTGAGACTTGAGCACTTCCGACACGCGGTTCTCAAGGAGATCGCGGAGCTTCGGCTCGGCCGCGTCCTCGCGACCGATGGCCTTCAGGAACTTCTCGGCATCGTCGATCCGCCACGTCGCGTACGCGGTCAGCACCACGGTCTTCTGATCGGCCGTGCCCAGCTGCTTGAACTCGGTCTCCAGGGTGCGAAGCCGTGCGTCGTAGCGGTGCACCGTTTCGATCGGCCAGGGCAGCTTCCATTGGAAGCCCGCGTCCTGCGGCTTGATGACCTGTTTGATGTGATCGAACCGTGTCACCACGGCCGTCTCGGTGTATTTCACCTGGAAGGCACACATCATCAGCAGGATCACCACGACGATGATCGCTGCAACCAGTATCGAGGGAAGCGTTTTCGGCATCGGATCATTCCTCATGGCGTGGCCGGTCGCGAGGAGCAACCGGCATCCGCCGCAACATCAACGATTACTTCGAGACATTCTGCTGG
>CAYXEY010000732.1:0-2846 GCA_964464105.1 uncultured Planctomycetaceae bacterium | reverse complement strand
GGCGGCGCGCGGCTTTACTGAACCCAGCAAAGTCTACGCGTTTCCAAGTCTGTTGCCCATGGCGTCCATTTCCCTGACCCAGGTGCTCTCCAGTGGAATGGCATTCACGACTGATGGCCAGGCATTGGCGGCGACGGGCGGCGCGACATGCAGTCTGTTCAACGCAAACAACGGCACCTTTATCCGGTCATTCTCAGGTCACACCCAAAGCACACTCGACGTCGACATCTCTGGAAATGCCAGCGCGGGCATTCTGTTGACTGCATCGATCGATCGAACCGCGAGAATCTGGAACATGTCGAGCGGTGCCACGTTGCACACGCTCGCGCCGCATGAAAACTGGGTGCAGGCCGCCGCGATTTCCCCTGACGGCCTGGTGGCCGCCACCGGCACGGTCGGTACCGATCGAAGCCTGCGGTTGTGGGATGTGGCCACCGGCCAGTTGCTTGCCCAGTTCAACAGGAACCTTGGCACCGGCCCGAAGGAGATTGCCTTTACACCGGATGGCAGCCGCATCCTTTGCGGCCGCGCCGATGGCGCGCTCATGGCCATTCGCAACCCCTTTGCGTTTGCACCGGGCGACGTCAACGGCGACGGGGCCGTCGACATGCTCGACGCCGACGCGCTCGCCGCCGCTCTAACTGACAATGCCCATACTCCTGGCGACTTGCTGCGTGCGGACGTCAACCGGGATGGCAAGGCCAACGGTCGTGATATTGCTAGATTTGTCGCGATCTTTCTGGGTGCGTAGCACGTCATCACGGCTGCGTGGACTTGTGCCGGTCGAGCCAGTCGCGAACCCGCGATGGATCGTAAGCCCGGGCTCGGGCCAGACCCTCTTCGATCCAGGGAGTCAAGTCGATGACGCCCGGTCGCTCTTTCACCAGGCCGAATGTGCGGCCCATGATTTTGAGCGTGAGTATCGTGCGGCCGCCATCGCCGTGGGTTCCGAGGATGCGCAGCTTGTTGTCGCGCACCAGCAGCCGCACGCCGCACTCAACATATTCAATCTTGTCTGGTACGAGTGCCTCGGGCAGCCAGCCCGGCCACTCGAAGCCGGCGGCCTTTTGCGCCGCGCCGATGAGCACGCTGCGATCAATGGTGCCCACGGTTCCCGGCGGCGGCAAGGCTGTGATTTCGATGTCCGCCGCGGCGATACGGTCGTCGACGACGCGAAGTGAATTGACCCGCATGGCAAGGCTACCTGTTGCCGTGCCCTCACCAAGCGGGGAAAGCATCTCGGCCAGCGAGACATCGCGCAACAGGCCCGACACCGATAGTTCATTGATGTGGCCCAGTGCGAAATCGGCCCACAACACGTTCAGATGTGCGTCGCCTGCGAGATGCTCGCGATTGAGCATGCGGGCCAGCGATTCGAGGGTCAGTCCGTCGATCCGTCCGCGTCCGCGCAGGTGGGTGAGCAGCGACTTCGAGACGCGGGCCTCGCTCACGCTGATGGAGATGCGCCCGGCAAGCGGGCCGAGCGAAAATCCGCTGGAGAGTTCCGCGAGATTCGCGTCGGACAATTCGCCCCGCAATCTCACCGCTGATTCGCCGGTGCCGTCGTCGTTCTGATACTCGACGCGTCCGGCAAAACGCCCGGCGGTGAGTTCGCCGCCATCGGCCATCTTGATGCCGATCTGGTTGAGCGGCATGGCGGGCAGATCGAGAAAGACCTCGTGCATGCGCACGCCTTTTTTCGGCTCGAAGCGGGCATGGATGCGCACGCCTTCACGGACGCGATATCCGTTGAATTCGTACGCGGTGAGGTAGGCCAGTCCCTCACGCGGCGAGGGGAAGGTGATTTCGCCGGCGGCGTCGCGACAACGAATGGCGAAAAGCCCCTTGCGGAAGGCCAGTTCAAAATCTGCCAGCGTCACCTTCGCCAGGTTGAGATCGTTGAAGTCGTGGCCCAGGCCCGATTGAAGTACTTGCGAGTAATCCGAAAGCTGCCAGCCTTCAGCGCCGAGATTGATCAATCCCTTGTGCAGCTCCAGTTCATTGGCCGGCACGCCATCGCTCGTGCGCTTGGTCCAGACGGCCTGGCCGCAGGAGAAGACCGGAGCAGCGTCCCTGCGTTGCGGCAGGTGCACGGCGATGTCGTTGAACACGCGACTGGAAAACGTCCGGGGCTCAATGCGCCCTACCTCGCAGGGCATCTCGAAAAAATCGGTGAGATCGGCGACGACATTGCGGTGATACCAATCGGTGCGAAGGCGCACGCCCTGCCAGGTGGTCCAGCCGGTCGAACCGCCGACTGTAAGAATGGTGAAGATCAACAGGAGTTTGCGGGAAAGGGGCATGGCTTGGTAAACGGTTAAAGGGCCGGGGCTTTGCGGAAATCAACGATCGATCGTTGGAATCCGGTCATGTGGAAGGTAGACTAATCGCCATGCAATCAAAAGCCACGACCGTCGAAGCGTATCTGAAGGAATTGCCGGAAGATCGCCGCCAGGCCATCAATACAGTTCGCAAGGTGATCCTGAAGAACCTCGACAAGGATTATGCCGAGGGCATGACGTACGGCATGATCGGTTTCTTCATCCCGCATAGCGTGTATCCGCATGGGTATCACTGCGATCCGAAGATGCCGCTGCCGTTTGCCAGCCTGGCGTCGCAGAAGAACCACATGTCGCTGGGCTTGATGTCGTTTTTCAGCAATTCCAATACAGCTGCGCCGGCGCGTTCGCAGTCCAGCCTTTTATCGTTTGAAATAGCCGCTTGGGCGGAGCTGTTGGGCAAGCTCATGCCCAGGGCTTCAATCGCCGATGCCATCGTATTGGCGGTATACATGCCGCCGCAGGAGCCTGCTCCCGGAATGGCCTTGGCTTCAATTTCAGCCAGTT
>CAYXEY010000731.1:0-2851 GCA_964464105.1 uncultured Planctomycetaceae bacterium | reverse complement strand
GTAAACTCAATGATAGTCGCGCCGCGCGTCGCAACCCCGCCGACCGGGCATGCCAACGTCATAGCGTTAGCGCCCATGACGAAGCGAAGGACGGCATTTCCCCAACGACCCAACTCAGTTAGATGCGTGCGAGCCTCAATTCGTTACGATTGCTCATTGCGCCCTTGCTCACCATTCCCCGAATTTCCTTGACAGCCACCGTTCCGCCCGTAATACTACCTAAAACAAGCGCTTGTTTGGACTGGAACACCCCTTCCCAACAGCGCCAATGCGGATTTTGGAAATGCAGGCAACCCTGCCACGACTGGTCCAGATCGAAAAAACCGCATCCCGGCTCTTCCGGGAACGCGGTTTCCACGGCACCAGCGTGCGAAACATCGCCGACGCCGTTGGCCTGCAGGGCGGCAGCCTCTATGCCCACATCGCCGGCAAGGACGACCTGCTCTGGTCCATCGCCAATGGGTCGGCCGATCGGTTCTTCGAGGCGCTGACCCCGATCGTGGATTCCAAAGACGACCTGGCCCGCAAGCTGCGCAATGCCATCGTCGCCCATGTCGGCGTTATCACCGCCGATCTCGACGCCGCCGCGGTCTACACCACCGAGTGGCGCCATCTGGAGGCGCAGCGCCGCTCGCAGATCGCCCAGCGCCGCGACGAATACGAAAGTCTCTTTCGCGGACTCATCGGCCGCGGCATTCGCGATGGCCTTCTCGCCCCGGTCGACGAGGGCGACGCCACGCTGTTCTGCCTGTCCGCACTGAATTACGTGTTTCTCTGGTACAAGCCCGACGGACGCATGACCTCCGACGAGGTGGCCACGATGCTGGCCGGCTTCATCTTCGACGGACTGCGCCGCCGAACGACCTGACACGAGGACCCAGCCATGATGCTGACTTCGAGCTGTCCGCACGACAAACCCGGCGACCCGGAATACGCGGAGCGACTGGCCCGCTTCGAAGAGCGGATCGGCCGCGGCGACAAGGTCGAGCCGGGCGACTGGATGCCGCAGGACTATCGCCAGCAGCTCATCCGCCTGATTCACGTGCATGCCAACAGCGAGATCTGCGGCGCATTGCCCGAGGGCACGTGGATTCCGCACGCCCCGAGTCTGAAGCGCAAGCTGGCGCTGATCGCCAAGGTGCAGGACGAAGTGGGGCACGGTCAGTTGCTCTATCGCGCCGCCGAGACCCTCGGCAAGCCGCGCGATGAGATGATCGAAGAGCTCATCAGCGGCAAGGCGAAATACTCAAACGTCTTTCACTATCCGGCCGAGACCTGGGCCGACGTGTGCGTGATCGCGTGGCTGATCGACGCGGCGGCGATCGTGAACCAGCGGATGATGGCCGACGGTTCATACGGCCCCTATGGCCGCGCCCTGAAGCGCATCTGCTACGAAGAGGCCTTCCACCTGACGCACGGCTACGACATGTGCATCTCGATGGCCACCGGCACGCCACTGCAGAAGAAGATGCTGCAGGACGCAATCAACCGCTGGTGGAAGCCGATCATGATGTTCCACGGGCCGAGCGACAAGGAATCAAAACACACCGAGCAGCTCATGCGCTGGAAGATCAAGCTCCGCACCAATGACGATCAGCGGCAGGAGTTTCTCAAGAAGTATCTGCCCAAGATGTTCAACCTTGGGTTGACTGTCCCGGCTGAGTGGAACATGCGTTACGACGAGACGACGAAGTCCTGGCACTACACCGAGCCGGACTGGAGCGAGTTCAAGAGCGTGGTCAACGGCAACGGGCCAGTCAGCGCGAAGCGCGTGGCCACGCGGAAGCTGGCCCACGAGCATGGGCAGTGGATTCGCGATGCCCTCGCTGCCGCGGCAGAAGGACGACCGGTGCGCATGCCGGCGGGAGCGAATGTAAATTAGGGCGATGCTGAAATCAGGGATCGACCGCGTGCCGCTGCTTCAGGCAGTGCGAACACGACAGAACGCACCCGGTCGGCGCACTGCTTGAAGCAGTGGCACACTGAAGGCCGGATTGAGTCTTAGAATCGATATCAACATGCCTCCTCACTGGCAGATTTACGAAGTGTTTCATCAGCAGGCCCGCGGCGAGCCGCATGTGCACGTCGGCTCGGTGCACGCGACGGATGCAGAGTCGGCGATCCTGCTTGCCAAAGAGCAGTTCGGGCGCAGGCAGGCGTGCGTGAACCTGTGGGTCGTTGCGGCTGATGCGATCACCGCAACGAGCTACGACGACGCGGATATTTTTCAGCCGGGCACCGACAAGAGTTACCGCGAGGCCTTCGGGTACGAGACGACGAAACGCGCGCGGGCCGTCGGCGACCATGGCGAGGCGTGAGCAAACGCACGTTCGCACTGGCAGACAAGCTGCCAGTGGCACCCCTCCGCACGATGGGTGTCATGCCGACGGTCGTTACGTCGGCATGTGGTCGACCAGGTGCATAAGAATTTGGAAGATGACTCACGTTCGCATGGCGACGCAACGGCCGTCGCCATGGCACCCGCAAGATATGACCCTGATGAGTTGATAACAAATGACGCTCACCACCGAACGATTTGAGACTGCCGCCGATATCCAGGGCGACGACCGCAAGGCCTTGTGCGACCTGCTGCTGCGCATCGGCGACGACGCCCTCATCATGGGCCATCGCAACTCCGAGTGGACCGGTATCGGTCCGATCCTCGAAGAGGACATCGCCTTCTCTTCGATGGCCCAGGACAAGATCGGACATGCCCTGGTCTTCTATGGCATGCTGCAGGATCTCGGCGTCGGCGATCCCGACAGCCTCGCGTACCTGCGACGGGCCGAGGACTTCCGCTGCGCCAGCCTCACCGTGCTGGAGTGCTACCACGACGACGCCGAACCAGACG
>CAYXEY010000730.1:0-2860 GCA_964464105.1 uncultured Planctomycetaceae bacterium | reverse complement strand
CTCGCGAGCGTTGTTTGAATCGAAGCGCCACCTGTGTCGCCGAGCGATTCATGTACCCCATGGCGTGGACTTCGAGCATTTCGCAACCGCCGATCGATCGCGACGTGCGTCGATTCCCGAGGACATCGCCGCCCTGCCGCGGCCGGTACTCGGCTTCTGGGGATTGATTCAGGATTGGGTGGATGTCGAGCTTCTCGCGGAAATTTCTCGATTGCGACCCGATTGGTCGATCGCGCTGATCGGTGATATCGCGACAGATGTTTCTTCATTGAACGGACTGGCGAATGTTCATTTGCTGGGTCGCCGTCCCTATCACGCGTTGCCGCGATACGCCGAGGCCTTCGACATCGGCATCATTCCGTTTAAGCTCAATGACCTCACGCGGGCCGTGAACCCGATCAAGCTCCGCGAGTACCTCGCCGCGGGATTGCCGGTCGTCTCAACACCGCTGCCGGAGGTTGAGGCCTATCGCCCGCACGTGCAAACGGCGGCCCTTGCAAAGCACTTCATCGAAGCATGCGAATCCGCGATACGCAGCGACAGTGCCGCACAATCCGCCGCGCGACGTGAGGCAATGCGATCCGAAACGTGGGAAGCGAAAGTTGATCTGATTTCAACGGCGGTTGTAGAGTCCGTCGATCAGCACCGTCATGCACCACTCGCCGCAATTTCCTGAATGAGTTTGACCGGCGCGCCAACGTCGGCCACGAACACTTCCCCAGTGAACTCGCTTGCACCCGCCATCAGAAACCCCGGCTTCATCGCGACAAACGTAATCGTCCGCCAGGCCTTCACGCAACGGAAGTCACCAACATTGTGGGACCGGCCAATGGCCGGTTCACCGGTGTCGCAGTCCATGCCGCTCGGTACATCGATCGCAACCACTCGACGTTTGGCCGCGTTGACGGCGCGA
This sequence comes from uncultured Planctomycetaceae bacterium, assembly GCA_964464105.1. Lineage (GTDB taxonomy): Bacteria > Planctomycetota > Phycisphaerae > UBA1845 > UTPLA1 > CAYXEY01. The sequence goes on along the minus strand of CAYXEY010000730.1, from coordinate 1,947 downwards.
ATCGCGGCGTCCATCGGCGGACGCGGTTCCCCGGAGAATCCGGTTCCCAACATTGCATCAACGACCAACGTCGATTTTCGAAGATGATACGCGAGCACTTCGATCCCCGAGGAGCAAATGGTGACACAAGATCCCAAGCCCATTCTCTGCACAATCTGGTAATTAAGAAGCGCATCACCTTGCAGCTTGCCGAACTCGAACACGAGAAGACAGACCACTTCCATACCGGCATTGGACAGATGCCGCGCGATGACGAACCCGTCCCCGCCGTTGTTTCCCGGCCCGCAGACGATTGCGACCTGGTCCCCCGGTTTCGACCATTCCGCAACGAGTGCCGCGGCGTTTCGCCCGGCGTTCTCCATCAGCACGATGCCGGGAATGCCGAACTCCTCGATCGCGCGACGGTCCACCTCGCGGACCTGGGCCCGCGTCAGGACAATCGGTTTTTCGTTGGGCGTCGACATGTCTTGCCGCTTTCAAGGCACTTCCGGCTGACTGGCCGGACGCGAGGCTGCCTGGGTGGTCGCCATCCGCTGCGCCAGCGAATGGCGCGCCCGAACGAATTGCTCCGGCAACACGAAGCCGCCGCGATCCATTTCACTCAGCACATCGTCGTACGCGGCCAGCGCTTCGCGCAATCGCCCGGCCTGCTCCAAGGCCCCGCCGCGATTCCATCGCCAGATCAGCACCGGTCCGCCGCGGGCGATCGCCATGTCGTACAGCTCGACCGCGAAGTCCGCGGAGTCGGCCTTGCGCCAGGCCGCGTCTGCGAGGTCGGCGTAGGCATCCGCATCGACATCGCCGGATTTTTGTGCCCTTTCAATCCGCTCACGCGCCTTCTCGACGTCATTAACTAGAACATACAAACGGGCCAGCGTCATAAACGCCCATGGCTCTTGCGGACCGAGTCCCATCCCAATCGCAAGCTCAACCATGCGCTCGCCCTGTTCCTCATCGCCCGTCTGGATGAGCGCTCTTCCAAAAACAAACGCATACTGAGCGTTTTCCCAATTAGAGGGAGAGGCGAACGCAATCTGTGCATGTTCCAATGCCTCTTTCGGCAGTCCCATGTCTAATTTAATCACCGCTAACTCATACTGCGCCTTGACGAGGCTCGGACACGCATTCTCGACATGTGTCCACAATGCGAGCGAGTCGTGCCAGATGCCTTGTTGAGCGCGATTGAGCACAGCCATCGGAATAACCAGAAAACCAGCAAGCGCAGCAGCGAGTTTGGCGCGACTTGGATTTGCCTGCCCGGCCCACACTGCGATCGCTGCCAGAGGCAGAAGCGCAAACACAAGCGGGAGATAGAGGAACCGATCAGCGACCACCGTGGCATCAAACCGCACGAAGCCCAATGCTGGCGCGAGGAGAATGAGGAATCCCACCCAAGCGACAAGTGCGACCGACGTTCGCTTTCGCATCAGGTAGGAAATCGAAGCGGCAATCACAAGTTTAACAGCCGCAGCCAACACGATGAACTCACTGAATCCGCCGAGCCCTCGGACTTCCCGATACGGCGACAGCGTCATCGGCCACACCAGGTTCCCGACATACTGTCCGAGACTCGCCAGGGCGACGGCGACGACATTGGGCGCGTTTGCCGCATTCGGCGCTGCAATGGCCGCCCCCGATCCTGCCTGCGACGACCATGCCACCATGCCAGCGAACACCATAATCGCGAACACCGGCGCAAGTGCCCGCCAGTTCGACTTGGTGCTCAGCGGCCAGCGATCCAGCAGCGGCCAGGTCAGCGGAATCAAGACCGCCGTCGGCTTCGACAGCACCGCCAGCGCAAACAGGCTCGTCGCCCCGATCATCCACGCTGACTGATTCGACCGTCGATAGCGCAGATAGCACCACGTTGCCGACAGCGCCAGAAACCCTGATAGCACCGTCTTGCGCTGCGAAATCCACGCCACCGATTCCACCTGTACCGGATGG
>CAYXEY010000729.1:0-2865 GCA_964464105.1 uncultured Planctomycetaceae bacterium | reverse complement strand
GGAGACCGACAACAATTCGGCAGACTTTGTCATTGACGCTCAACCCTGCGTTCCCCGCAACAACGCGTCGCCGGCCAACAACTGCCCGGGGGCCCCTGTATTTGGTGGCTGCAATCTCGGGGACGGAAGCTGTCGCGTCGTGGTAAACGCCGCCGCCTGCAGCGCGCTGGGCGGCAGTTACCTCGGCGATTGCACGCCTTGCGTGGCGCCGCAGGCTTGCTGCTTGCCGACGACGCCGGTCACCTGCGTGGTCGAATCGGAAGTTGAGTGCCAGATTGACGGCGGCGTATTTAACCCCGGCAACTTCTCGTGTCCGCCTTCGCCGGCCTGCCCGCCGCTGGGCCGCTGCTGCTCGGGCGACGGCACTTGCATCGTCACCTTTGAAGTTCTTTGCCTGGCCCCCAATACCTATGGCGGTAATGGCACGACCTGCGTCGGCACGCCCTGCCAGGGCCGTTGCTGCGACGACAATGGCGGTTGCAACGTGGTCGGTCCGGATCAGTGCGTGGCCCCGAGCGTGTTCGCCGGTGTCGGCACCGATTGTGCCCAGCCCGAAACCTGCCAGGGCCGCTGCTGCGCACCCGATGGCACCTGCACCATGACTGGCGCAAACAATTGCACAGCCCCAAGCCAGTTTGGCGGCGTTGGCAGCAATTGCCAGAATCAACAAACCTTCGGTGAGCCGAATCCTCCCGGCGTCATAATTCCGACAACGGGCACGGGTCCGGGCACGGCATTGCCCAGTGTGATTACTGTCGCGACCAATTTCCCGATTCAGGACGTGGATGTACTGGTCAAGATCCAGCACACATTCCGCAATGACTTGATCATTTGTTTGACGAGTCCCGGAGGCGTTACGGTTCGGCTTACCCCCGGAACTGCATGCACTGCCGCCGGCGGATTCTGTGGCGGCGAAGACAATCTCAACGCGATTTTCAACGACGAAGGTCTGGCGATTGCCTGTGCCAGTCCCAACATTGGAAACCTGGGTAACCCGCCGGATCACGTCATTCCGACGGAGTCACTCTCCGCGTTTGACGGCTCTCCGTCGGTGGGCGATTGGACTTTGAATATTTACGACGACGCTGGAATTGACGTCGGTGTTCTGCAGGATTGGGCCCTTCTGCTGGATGATGGCAATGCCTGCCAGGGCGCATGCTGTCGCCCCAATGGCTCGTGTGTCATCCTGGCGCAGCTGGCCTGTACTCAGCAGGGCGGCACCTATCAGGGCGCAGGCGAGGCCTGCTCGCCATCGCCCTGTGCACCGAACGGGGCTTGCTGCTCAGGCGCAGTCTGCAGTCAGCAGTCTCAGATTGACTGCACTGCCAACGGCGGCATATTCGGCGGCGTCAACTCGGGATGCGTCGATGCTCCCTGCTTCGTGCCGTGCTGCAAGCAGGATGGCATTTGTCAGCTCCTGACAGCGTCCGCTTGTGCGGCGCTGCCCAACTCGGTTGCCGGTGCGCCGGGCTCCCCGTGTCCGGGTAACCCCTGTATCCAGGTTGGCGCTTGCTGCTTCGAAGATGGAAGCTGCCAGGCCCCGTTGACCGACGCGGCGTGCACCGCCAATGGCGGCGTGCGCTGGCGCGGAGACCAGGGTTGCAATCCGAACGGATGCCAGGGTCGATGCTGTGCGACCGATGGAAGCTGCAACGTCACCTTCCCCTTCAATTGCACCGGTTCCAGCACCTATGGCGGCGACGGTACCAACTGCAACAACCCGTTGGATTGCCAGGGCCGCTGCTGCGCCACCGACGGTTCATGCAGTCAGACTGGTTCGGGCAATTGCAACGGCGTGTTCGGCGGTGTCGGCACATCCTGCAACGCGGGATATGACATGACCACCATTGAACTCGACTTCACCAACATCGACGGAACCGGCGCGCTGGTGACAGGCGCCGACAACACGGATGATGGTTGGTCCACGGGCACCGTGGGCATCGGATTTACGTTCAATTTCTACGGAAATGATTACACCGCGGTCAACATCAACAACAACGGCATCATGACCTTCGGGTCTACGGCCGGCTTCACCTCCTACGAGAACGAAGCCTTGCCGGCAAACGCGGCGGCCGCGCCCAGCGATGCGATCTACCCGCTGTGGGACGATCTCAATTGCAACCGGGCGCTTTACCCTGCGGCGTTCCTGCGCAGCGAGACTCAGGGCGCACCGGGCAGCCAGGTCTTCATTGTTCAGTGGACCTCGCAACCGCAATTCGGAGCTGCCAACGGTGCTGATTCCAACACCTTCCAGGCCAAGCTGTTCGAGGGATCGAATCGCATCGAATTCCATTACCAGACGGTCACTCCGGAGTTCCTCCCCGATACGTTCCCCGGAACGGTGATTGGAATCGAGAACGCCGACGGTTCTTCATGGGTACAGTACGACACCATGGCGACTTGCCGGGCGGCTCTCAACGGCGGCGGCACGGCACTGCGCTTTGCTCCCTCCGTCGCATGTACCCCGGGCGGTGGATGTTTGACCTGCACGGGCGATGTCAATGGCGACGCCGTCCGCAACGGCAAGGATGTCAAGAGCTTCGCCAACTGCGTTGCCGCCGGCGGAGCCAACTGTCCGTGTGCAGATATGAACAGCAGTGGCACGGCTGACAGTGGCGACGTTACGGCATTCGTGACGGCAATCCTGACCGGGGCGCCCTGTCCCTAATTCAGGGCTTTCCGGGTAGTCCATGACTCAACAACGGGCGGGCGGTTCTCAATTGAGACCGTCCGCCCGTTTCTTCTTAAGTGGCTGCCGGGTCGGCTGTTAGGGGAGGGTTTCCACTTTGATCTGCGTCAAATGGTTGGGGCTTTCCTTGCATTTTGCCAAGCGATGGCGTTACCATGAGTTATGGAAAGAGGCGG
>CAYXEY010000728.1:0-2880 GCA_964464105.1 uncultured Planctomycetaceae bacterium | reverse complement strand
TCCGGCGAATGACCACGGGAATGGTGAGGCGCTATGTCAATCTCGTTGCCGGCCCAAGACGATCTCGGTTTTTGCAACATCTACCTTTCAGCCCTGGGCGGCGACGGGGCCAACATGGCGGGCAAGATCCTGTTCAAGATTGGCTGCCGCGACTTCGGCCTGGACGGAGGGTATGACGCACGCTACGGCTCGGAGAAAAAAGGCACGGCCACGGATGTGACCGTTCGCTTCTGCCGGGTCGGCACACCGGTGCGTCAGGCGGGTCCGACGTCGCGGCCCCACGTTCTCGTGGTCTTCCATGATGATCTCATTGCCCCACTGGATCTTGGTCGCGGTCTGCACCGCAGCGCGATCGCCATCGTGAATACGACGCGATCCCCCGCGGACGTGCGGCAGCTCCTCCAGCTGCACAGTGGCAGAGTTCTCTGCCTTGACGCGACCAGGATCGCCTTTGATTGCAAGAGCCGGTTGAACATGCCTTTGTTCGCCGCGCTCTGTCACGAGCTGCGTTTTCCCGATCAACACGTGCAGGACGCAATTGCCAAGCAGTGGCCGCGAGCGAAGGACGCGAACCTGTCAGCGGTCAGCCGCGCTTTGTCAGGCGCCACGACGCAGGATTTCTCGGCCGATGGCGCGTATGGGCTGTCGGAGCCCCTGACACGACGAGGCCCCATCGGTTGGCGCAACATGCTCAACGGCGGGACGATCGACGCGCTGACCCACAGCACGCGCGACCGCGACAACCGCATCGCCGGTCGAGGACATTTGCCTAGATTTGCAAGCGGGGCATGCAACTCATGCGGCATCTGCCTCACGGTCTGCTCCGATCCCGGCGGCCTGCTGTGGCGCGACGGACGGATGGAAGGCATCGACGAGGCCTTTTGCAAAGGCTGCATGCGCTGCGTCGAGGTCTGTCCCGACACGAAGAAGGGCAAGGCCCTGACCGTCGCATAGGGCGGAGAATGGCGACGGCGTTCACGCCCGTCCAATGGAGAGGCGGCACATGATGACAGCACCATCGCTTATGACTGATCAGGGCAACGGCTTGCCCAATCCGCAAAAAAATGGCAGCCCGCACGAGCATGAGCGGCTATCGCACATGCTGAACCGTGAGCCGGATTTCCATGCGTTCTATCAAACCTTCAACCGGCGGGCATTGACGCTCTGCCTGATCGCGATACCCGTCGGCATCGTCATGAAGCTGCCGGTCGTCTGGGGGCTGGCCATGCTTGGCGTCGCCGTGACGGTGTATCGACTCTACTTCACCCATGCGAAAAAGGACTGACGATGAGCACGGCCGTACTGGAACGAGTCGCACCGAAGGCCACTGCCAGGATGATCCCATGGTTGGGTAATGGCAATGAGGCGGTTGCCAGGGCGATTCTCGACATCGGCTACGACGCCGAGGGTTACTATCCGATTACTCCTTCCTCGGACGTGGGCGAGGCGATCTCGAAGGCCTATGCGGACGGAGAGACCGACCTCGCCTTTCTGGTGGGCACGAGCGAACTGGCCGCGATCGGAATTTGCACGGGTGTCGCGATAGCCGGCGGCCGCGTGGTGGATGTCACCAGCGCCAACGGATTGCTGCTCAAAGCCGAGGAAATGCCCGCCATTTCCGGGCTTGGCCTGCCGATGATCCTCAACCTGTCGACCCGCGACGTCTCGGCGCCGCTGAACATCAAGAACGGACACTCCGATCTATACGCGGCCCTGGGCTGGGGCTGGCTCATCTTTCTCGCGCCGACCGTGCAGGCCGCCTACGACATGAACATCATCGCGATCAAGGTGGCTGAGGCGGTCAATCTGCCGGCCATCGTCGCGTACGACGGCTTTCACACTTCGCATGCAAATCGACGGATTGAGGTATTCGCGGATCGCGACGCGGTTCGATCTTTCGTCGGTCCGCCGCCTTTCAAGGCCACGCTGCGTGGCGAGAACGGGCGCTTCAGCCTGCTGGATATCGCGCATCCGCGCACCTTCGGTCCCTACATGAATGACGATCTCATCAACGCGAAGGTGCAGCAGGATGAGAAATTTGCACGGGCCTATGAACTCCTGCCGCGGATCTTCGATGAATATGAGCAACTTTCCGGGCGACGATACGACTTCGTTCAACAATATGGCGACCGTGCGGCTGAACGATGTCTCGTCGCCCTCAATACTGCCGGCGAGGCGGCGAAGGACGCAGTGGATGCCCTTACGGCGAAAGGGCAGTCCGCCAATTTGGTGATACCGGGCGTCCTTCGTCCCTGGCCGGAATCTGAACTGATCGACGCAATCGGCGAAGCGAAGAGCATCACCGTGGCTGAACGGGCCAGCCAGTACGGGGCCAACAACTATCTCGCCAATGAAATTGGCGCGTCCCTTCAGCGCATCGGCAACGCCGCCCGCATCTTGCAACGCACCTACGGCGTCGGCGGATTGAACTTTACGCAAGATGACGCCATGGTGATGTTTGAGGCGATGCCGGCGACACAGATTGGCAAGGCTTCCGCGCCGTGCAAATCGGAAGACGCCCCGTCATTCTCATTCGCGCCCACCAAGACCTATCACGGCGCCTGGGCGGGCGATGTCAATTACAAACCGGCGTCCACGATTGTTCCGCTCACCACGCTCGAATGCACCCACAACGCCGGCTGCAACGGAAAGGTCAACCTCAAGGATCTTTCGCGCATGCCGACGCGCTTCGAGAAGCACAGCGCCTGCCCCGGCTGCGGAATATTCACCAGTCTCAATCTCTTCCTCCGCGGGATCGACGGACAGGTCGTGCTGCTGTTCAACACCGGTTGCGGCATGGTGGTGACCACGGGCTATCCGCTCACCAGCTTCAAGGTGCCGTACTTCCACAATCTCTTCCACAATAACACGTCCACGGCC
>CAYXEY010000727.1:1842-2889 GCA_964464105.1 uncultured Planctomycetaceae bacterium | reverse complement strand
CGGAGAGCGCGACCGAAGCCCCGAAATAATCAAATGCCGCGTGCGGCGACGGGAATAAGTGAGCTTCCTGACTCCAGGTTGTTCCACTCCGCACGTACACATAAGCGGAACCTGCATCCGTTCCCGCAGCAGTGTTGTCATTGATGGCCCCGACGACGACGGTGTCGCCGTCGATTGAGACCGCATAGCCCGAGAAGAAATCGTTGGCCGCGGCGTCGGATGCAAATAGCCGGCCATGCTCTGTCCAGGTTGTTCCCTGACGAAGATAGACATAGGCGGAGCCCGCATTCGTGCCGCCGCTTGTATTGTCGCCCGGCGCACCGATGACGATCGTGTCGCCCGAGATAGCCGCGGATACTCCAAAGAAATCGCTCGCCGCGCTGTCTGAAGCAATGAGCTTCTGCTGAAAGGTCCAGTTCGTTCCGCTTCTAACAAAGACATAGGCTGCGCCGGCATCGACCTTGCCCGGCAGATCAACCCAGTCCGCGCCGACGACGGCGGTGTCGCCGTCTATGGCAACCGAGTACCCGTATTGATCCCCCGCCGCGCCATCGGGAGGCGTCAGGTCCGCCTGATGGACCCACGAGTTTCCGTTGCGAACGTAGACATACGCAGCACCTGCATCAATACCGGCCAAAGTGTCCGCGGTGACGGCGCCGACGATGGCGGTGTCGCCGGAAACAGCAACTGCGTAGCCGAAGGCATCTCCCACAACCCCGTCGTCATCGAACAAACGCCCCGTCAGACATTGTCCCCGCAAGGAGGCAGCGCTCAAGAGAAACGCCGTCAGGGCCCAACTGATCGCGCACTGCATTGAGGCTCGAGATACAAGTCGTTTATGCGTCATGGCTTGGACTCCTGGTTCGGCGCCTGTCTCAGCGCGGCTTCAAATTCAGCCAATTGTCGTTCAAAGTCTGCGCGATCGGGGGCCTCCCCGGGCAGCGCCTTGATCGCCTTTTTCTGCACCTCGATCGCTTCCTTCAATTCACCTGTGCGGAATAATGCCAAGGCGAGCGTGTCCAAATGTGCGGGCTTGGTGTATTCGCC
>CAYXEY010000727.1:0-1832 GCA_964464105.1 uncultured Planctomycetaceae bacterium | reverse complement strand
GATTTGATTGGCCTTTCTTGCGAAGGTCACAGCCAGCACAGGATCGCGCAGTTCGTCCGGTTCGATAGTGAGCAGTTGCCAGGCGGCGTAGTTCAAATGGGAGGCCCCTGCGTTTGCATCGCGCGCCGCGGCCACGGCCAGTTCGAGTCCTCGTTTCGGATCGCGAAGCTTTTCATCCGGCGTCGTCAGCAATTGCCGGGCCGCAGCTTGTTTGTGCTGGGCGGCTGCCGCGGGATGCGACGCCGCCGTCAGCGCCAATTCCATCGCTCGGACGGGATCGCGAAACCGATGCGTCTTCGTCGTCAGCAGCAAATCGGCGGCGCGCATGATGTCAGACGGGTCTGCGTTTGGCCCAGTGCCAATGCTGAGCGCGTAGTCCAGGTACTCCCGCTCGATCGCCTCAGCTTCGTCATGCCTGCCCAGGTTTCTTAGCGCGCTTTGCAGCGTCGCATAGGCGAGTGAACGCTCCCCGGTCGACATAGGCTGGCGGGCACGCCGCTGGATGTCCAGAACTTCGCGAGCGGCCTGCTCGGCCTCGGCATGCTTATTCTGGTTTTCAAGGTGACATGCCAGCTCGCAGAGTAATCGAACACTCGTGTCATAGTGATCGGATCCGAACAATTGCCGGGAGGCTTGCAGCGCCGCGCGAGTCAGAGACTCGGCTTCCTCGTATTTCTTCTGGTTGGCCAACGTGTCCGCAAGAAATCGCCTCGCATGAATCGTCCCGATGTCCATCGGCCCGCGCAGATTAAGATACCCCTCCATGATTTGCCGCTGATACTGCTCGGCCTCGGCGGTGCGGCCCAGTCGATTCAGTGATGCGGCCAGTATCCCGAGATTGCAGAGCGTGGTGACATGTTCCGGTCCAAGAATGCGCAGATAGTCCACATGCAGAGCCCGCGCCATCGACTCCGCTTCGCCCGCGCGAGACTGATTGTATAGACAACTCGCTATTTCAGAGCGGGAACGCAATGTTCGGACATGATCGGGGCCCAGCTTGTCAGTCTTGATCCTCAATGCTCCGCGATGAAGCGGCTCGGCCTTATGTGGCGCGCCGTGCATCACGTATACCCAGCCCAATTCGTCCATCGAATCCGCGGTATCAGGATGATCCACTCCCAGCACGCGGCGGCGGCCTTCGAGGGCAGCCAACATGAGCGCTTCACCTTCATCGAACCGGCCAATCTCGGTCAACACCCGACCGCAGAGGTCCATGGCGCGTAGTGTTTCTGGGCGATCATCGCCAAGCACCCTGCGAAAACCGGCCAGCATCGGTTCGGCAATCGCCACTTCGGCGAAACCCTGCTGCCATCGAGCTTCGACAAGCGAGATTCGGCATCCAAGCGTGTCAATGTGCTCTGTGCCGAGATGTTGTGAATTGAGTCGATCCGCGATGCGAAGCTGCGCTTCGGCCTCGGGATACAGACTCAGGCTGTGATAGGTCTCTCCGATTGTCGTTCGAATCTGGGCTTCAACAATCGGCTGATTGCGCAGCGCGCCGTCGTCAATTTTCTTCGCCGCGTTCACCAGCGCTTCGCGCACAGTGAGCTTCGCACCCTTCGCCTTCGCCGGATCGGCCGCGGTCAACATGTCCCTGATAAACACATTGATCGCCTCGGCTCGGGCCCGCTGATCGGACTCTGCGTCGCGGGCTTCTGCGGCCTGTCGCCACAACGAACTGGTCGTGATCAAACCGACCGATGTCAATAAGGCGAATCCGGCGATGACCGCCGCGGCGGCGCGGTTGCGTCGCAGGGCCTTCGATACGCGATACCATCTGCTCGGCGGCGCAGCAACAACCGGATCGCCGGACATATGCCGCTGCACATCCG
>CAYXEY010000726.1:0-2890 GCA_964464105.1 uncultured Planctomycetaceae bacterium | reverse complement strand
CCGCACGGGGGCGGGTAGGGACTATAGCGGATTTCGTCCTGCCCGGGCCAGTTCCGGCAGTCCTCTTTCTTGATTGCTGCCGGTAGGGGCGGCGCGATCGCTGTCACTGGAGGAAGCGTCCACAATGTTGCCAGAAACCTGAACTATCGAGCAGAAAAGATTCGCAGGATTTCAAATGCTTCGCTTCATTCTTCTGGGTTTCACCGCCGCCGCGAACGCCGCCTTTGCGTGTGACGATGCGCCGCCGAGCCTTGCGCTGCGGGATGCGATCTACTCGCACGACATTGACCGCGTTCAAGCTCTGGCCGATGAGAACCAGACGCTGCTTGAATCCGGGCAACGGACTGCCGAAGACACGCGCTGCCTTTTCCGGCACTTCACGAAACTGCGGCCCGAGACCTTTGAACTTGTCGACGAATGGCTGAAAAGCCATCCCGACTCGCCTTATGCGCATACCGCGAAAGCCTGGGTTGACTACAGTGTAAGCTGGCAAATCCGTGGGGAGCGTACAGCGCGCGAAACCTATCCCGCGGCGCTTTCGAAATTCGACGAACTCCAGCAAGAGGCTCGGGAACACGCGGAACTGGCCTATCGCAACCGTCCGAGGCTGATCGCCGCGTCGGATGCCGTGATCAAGCTCGCGATGACGCGCCGTCAAACGCAAAGGCGAGATTTGGTGCTGCGGGAGGTCATGGCGACCGATGCCAATGCAGGGACCCTCGAGCGTGCGGTCGCCACGGTGGTGCGCGGCTGGGGCGGCACATGGGAGGAAGGCGCGGCCATGTGCGACACCTACGCGCAGCGTGTCCCGGATGCGGTGCCGAACGCGGCAACGCGCTGCAAGCTGCCGCTCGCCCGAGGGTTTAAGGAACAATGGGATTGGATGAACGAAACGCTGGCGACCGGAAACTATCCTGATTTCGATTACCTGCGGCTCGACTTCATTCTCATCCCCGAAGCCAGCCGGGACGTGGCAGAAATCGCGTATCGGGTGTTGTCTGACGAGAAATACGACCTGTCCCGCCATACCACGGACTATGATGTCCTTGCGTTGAAATACGGCCTGCCACTTATGACCGAGACGATCTCAAGGAGGCGCCATGCCAAGGCCGAGCGCGAACTTGAGCAATCGCCCTTTTCGCTGGCTGTCCTGAAAATGCTCGGTGAACCACTCCTCACCAGTGCTGAAGGTGACGACGGCCAACTTACGATCAGCGTGCTGGAGAGGCCGACGCCTCAGCAGGTACTCGACTATGCACGCAGGGCCGTGCAGGCCTCGCCCTACAGCCCTGACGCCTGGACGGACCTGCATACATTCATGGCGCAAGACGGCAAGATCACCAACGTGTCGCTGTCCGAACCCTACCGCGTGAATGCGATCGTCTATGACAATCATAGCCCCGCGCGGCTGTCCGACTATATGCTCCAGAAGCTTTTCGAATATGACGCCTTTCAGCGCGTGAAGGCCGGGACTTTGCCGACAGAGAGCATGTCGATGTTCGACGGCATCGAAGAAGCGGACGATCTGATATGCCCCGTGGTCCGCGCGAACAGACTGCTCGAGGGCGTCTGCGACGCACTTTACCGGCCGGGCTGCGACCTGGACCCGGGTATGGAAAGCGCGGTCGCCATGCTGGAAGAGAAGGCGAAAGCTGAGGACATCTGCCTAAAGGAACGCACGCGGCCTCTGGCCGAGCTCGCCTTCGCGCCCATGCCGCTTCCGGACGAAAAATAGTCATTGTGCCTGCCGTCTCGGCCGGCTGATGCGAATTGCCGGCCTGCGTTCGCCCGCAGCGCCGGCCAGCGGCAATTTGTACCCTCGTCCGGCGCGGATTTGACCGTTATCAAGGACGCCGGCGTGAGATGGCCCTATGGCCCCGAGGGGACGGACGGAAAAGCCGGGAGATGGCAGATGGACTATGACGCACAGCTCGACCGGGCGCTTCAGCGCCTGCATGACGAGGGCCGCTACCGCACCTTCATCGACATCGAGCGCCGCAACGGCCGGTTCCCCAGGGCGATCTGGACGCGCCCCGACGGCACCGAGAAGGAAATCACCGTCTGGTGCGGCAACGACTACCTCGGCATGGGCCAGCATCCGGTGGTGCTCGCCGCGATGCACGAGGCGCTGGACGCGGCCGGGGCGGGCTCCGGCGGCACCCGCAACATCTCCGGCACCACGGTCTACCACAAGCGGCTCGAGGCCGAGATCGCCGACCTTCACCGCAAGGAAGCGGCGCTGGTCTTCACCTCGGCCTATATCGCCAACGACGCGACGCTCTCGACCCTGCCGAAGCTGTTTCCCGGGCTGATCATCTATTCCGACGAGCTGAACCACGCCTCGATGATCGAGGGGATCAGGCGCAACGGCGGGGCCAAGCGGGTCTTCCGCCACAACGATGTGGAGCACCTGCGGGCGCTGATGGCGGCCGACGATCCGGCGGCGCCGAAGCTCGTCGCCTTCGAGTCGGTCTATTCGATGGACGGCGACATCAGCCCGATGGAGGCGATCTGCGACGCCGCGAAGGATTTCGGCGCGCTGACCTACCTCGACGAGGTCCATGCCGTCGGCATGTATGGCCCGCGCGGCGGCGGCGTGGCTGAGAAGCTGGGGCTGATGGGCCGGATCGACATCATCAACGCCACGCTCGCCAAGGCCTACGGCGTGATGGGCGGCTACATCGCCTCGACCGCGAAGATGGTCGACGCGATCCGCTCCTACGCGCCGGGATTCATCTTCACCACCTCGCTGCCGCCGGCGGTGGCGGCGGGGGCGGCGGCCTCGGTCCGCTACGTCAAGACGGCGCAGCATCTGCGAGACAAGCAGCAGGAACACGCCCGCATCCTCAAGGCGCGGCTTCGCGCGCTCGGCCTGCCGATCATCGACCGC
>CAYXEY010000725.1:0-2891 GCA_964464105.1 uncultured Planctomycetaceae bacterium | reverse complement strand
ATATGGACCAGGAACTGTTGACGTTGATCGGCCTGATGATCGTGGCGGCGGCCATGATCCTCTATTCCCTGTGGCCCAGCCGCAAGGACAATGAGGAGACGGTGCGCCGGCGATCGGCAGGCCTGACGGTGGACGAGGATCCCAACGCGATCCGGGCCAAGGCCAAGGAGAAGGCCAAGGGCCAGACGGTGTTCGACAAGGCCGCTCCGACACTGTCGAAGCTGGTCATGCCCACCAACGCCGAGGAGCAGAGCAACATCAAGGGCAAGCTGGCCTGCGCCGGCTTCCGCCGGGAAAGCGCGGTCAGTCTATTTCTGGCCAGCAAGACCCTCTCGGCGGCCCTGTGCGGCATTGCCGCGGCCTTCTTCGCGATCAACGGCAACAAAGAGACGATCAACGTCATCGGTTATTCCTTTGTGGGCTGCGCCCTGGGCTTCATGCTGCCCAACCTGTGGCTGGGCATGGCCTGCAAGAAGCGCATGGAGGCGGTGACCAACGGTCTGCCGGATTCGCTCGACCTGATGGTTGTCGCGGTCGAAGCGGGCCTGGGCCTGGACGCGGCATTGCAGCGCGTCGGCGACGAAATGAGAAATGCCCACGCGGCCCTGGCCGAGGAGATGCAGATCGCCACGGTCGAGACCCAGATGGGCGTGCCCCGGACCGAAGCCCTGCACAAGATGGCCAGCCGCACCAACGTACAGGAGATGAAGGCCCTGGTGGCGGTCATCAGCCAGGCCGAGAAGCTGGGCACCAGCGTCGCTTCAGCATTGCGCACGCAATCGGAGGCCCTGCGAACCAAGCGCCGCCAGCGGGCCGAGGAGCGGGCACAGAAGACGGCCGTCAAATTGCTGCTGCCGCTGATTCTATTCATCTTTCCGAGCATCTTCGTGGTGCTGGCCGGCCCGGCGGCGGTGCAGTTGATGCGGACGTTTGGGAACTAAGGCAGCCATCAGCCCAAAGCAATTCAAAAGGCAGGTCAACTTGACCTGCCATTTTTCTTGGTGTGCCACTGGTTCAAGCAGTGTGTCGCCCCGGTGCACACCCTCAGTCGCACACTGCTTGAAGCAGTGGCACACGGTGGTTTGTTCGATACCGATTCATACCTGATCGATTTGCCCGGTCATCGGAAACAGCCGCGGCGCGCCGCACTCGGGACAGTTCGTGCCGGGGGAGCCTTTCAGCGCGTAACCACAGGCGATGCAGCGGAGTTCACAGCGAAGCAACTCGACCATCGCGCGAATACGGGCGCGGCGAAGCAGCGGCTGGGCCAGGAGGATTCCACCGACCATTCCGGCAATCATCGCGGGGATGATTCGATGCCGTGGATTGGAGAGAGGAAACCAGTTCGTGGACAGCAGGACCGCGGTGGCGACCGAAATGGCGAAGGAAAGGGACAATACGATTGTGTAGTTTGTGACGCGGATCAGCTGATTGACCTGGCCATGCAGTCGCTCACGCTCGGAAGGGTCGCCCACGCCGTTCAAGTCCAGCACGCTCATGGGCGCTCCAGCTTGCCGCCGCATTCGGGGCAGGCATTTGTCGATAATCCGGCCAGAGGATAACCGCACCCGGTGCATCGGTGTTCGAGGGCGAGGACGAACTTCAGGGCCTTGCGCTCGGAGTTGAGCCGCCAGGTCTGTCCGATCACAACCATGCCGAAAAATGTGAACACGAAAATCAGGATTCGGGCGGCGTCCTCGTTCTTGCGAAACACCGGCCCAAGCAAGCGCCACTGCTCCATCAGGGCGAGCACCGTCGCCCAGGACAGTGCCGCGATGGCCACGATCACGATTTTCACCAGCGAGGGCCACCGGGTGACCTGATGGGCCTGGCGCATGATCCGCTTGCGATCCGCGGGGTCGGCGACGCCATCAAGACGAAAGACGCTCATGGAGGCATTTTCGAGTGGATTGTCGATTTCGCACAAGCGGCGTCGCCACGCAATTACCGGGCTGAGGACAGCCCGGCTCTGCTCGGCCCCGGAATATCGCAAGGGGGCGTCAAAACTTGCGTTTGAGCCGATTGGCTCGCACGATACCCCTGCGGTAAGACCATTTCACAGGAGATTTGAATCATGACCACGCGACGGGAATTCATCAGCGGCATCGGGGCAGTGGGCGGGGCGGTGCTGGTGGGTCAGCAGGTGCTGGGCCAGACGCCGCCCACGGAACCCATCAAGGCGCCCGCCGAAATGCCGCCCGAACAAGTCGGCGAATACACGCTTCCGCCGCTGCCCTATGCGAGCGACGCGCTCGAGCCGCATATCGACAAGCTGACCATGGAGATTCATCACGGCAAGCATCACGCGGCCTATGTGAAAGGCTTGAATGATGCATTGAAGGGGCTGGCCGACGCGCGGAACAGTGGAAACTTCGGCAGCGTGCAGGGTCTCTCGCGACAACTGGCGTTTCACGCCGGCGGTTACTTCAACCACCTGGTCTTCTGGAACAACATGGCCCCGGCCGGCAAGGGCGGTGGCGGCAAGGCGTCGGGCAAGCTGGCGGACCAGATCACCAAGGATTTCGGCGGACACGACAAGTTCGTGGCCCATTTCAACGCGGCGTCGGCCGCGGTCGAGGGCAACGGCTGGGGCGTGCTGGCCTGGCACGGAGCGCTCAAGCGGCTCATCGTGTTGACCATGATGAATCAGCAGAACCAGATGCCCGCGGGCACCGAGCCGCTGCTGATGTGCGACGTGTGGGAGCATGCCTATTACGTCAAATATCAAAATCGCCGCCCAGACTACATCGCGGCCTGGTGGAATGTCGTGAACTGGAAGAACGTCGAGGAGCGGTTCGACAAGGCGAAGTGATACTTGGGGGGTAAGAGAGTTTTGGATGCCTCCCGCGGGGAGGGCTGTTTGGCGTCTGCATTTTTAAGGAGCCCGTTAT
>CAYXEY010000724.1:0-2893 GCA_964464105.1 uncultured Planctomycetaceae bacterium | reverse complement strand
AAGAAATTGGCTGGTGCGGGCAATGGACGAATCGAACGCTGCTATCGATTCCAGCGATTGCTCACCGAGGAACTGTTTGCCGATGGAGTCGCTGACGCGCCCACCGCTCACGATTGCCAGAAGCGTGTTCAGGTCGGATACGGTGGAGGTCTCGTCGAAGGAAACGCAGAGGCTTCTTTCATTCAGGCGGCGAATATTGATGCCCTTTTCCAACGCGGCATTCAGTAACTGCTCGTTGTGATGCGGCGTGTCGGAAGCAAACGCGACAGTATCGAACGCGTTCTTGCCAAATCCCACCTCATAACCCAGTTCGTTCAGACGTTCGGCAAACGCGGCTGCCAGTCGGTGCACTCGCATCGCAATCTGCTTCAAGCCGTCAGGACCGTGATAGACCGCATACATCGCTGCTATGTTGGCCAGCAATGCCTGCGCGGTGCAGATGTTGCTGGTTGCCTTTTCGCGGCGAATGTGTTGTTCGCGGGTTTGAATGGCCAGTCGATAGGCGGGACGGCCATGCACATCCTTCGATACGCCGATGATTCGACCTGGCATCTGACGTGCGAACTCATCGCGCGTTGCCATAAACGCAGCGTGCGGCCCCCCAAATCCCATGGGAACGCCAAAACGCTGTGCAGAGCCGATTGCAATATCCGCACCCCATTCTCCGGGTGGTTTGATCAGCGTACATGCAAGGAGATCTGTCGCTACGGCAACCTTCACTCCTGCCTTGTGCACCCATTCGACAAAGCTCGCGTAGTTCTCAATTCTCCCGTCGGTCGCGGGATATTGCAGCAGCACACCGAACATCGACGGCAGTCGTTCCGCGCCACTTCCGCGGAATAACTCCAACGGTGACCCGACAATGATCTCGATTCCGAGCGGCTTGGCCCGCGTCTGGACAACTTGAATCGTTTGAGGATGACAATCGTCTGCAACAAAGAACACCTTCCGGCCGTCATCCTTGGCGATCGCCCGACACATCGCCATCGCCTCGGCCGCCGCCGTCGCCTCGTCCAGCATCGACGCATTGGCCAGCGGCAGGCCGGTCAAGTCGGACACCATGGTCTGAAAATTAAGCAGGGCTTCGAGCCGACCCTGTGCGATCTCCGCCTGGTACGGCGTGTACTGCGTGTACCAGCCGGGGTTCTCCAGAATGTTTCGCAGAATGACCGGCGGCGTAATGGTGTCGTAATAGCCCATGCCGATCATGGAGCGCATGACCTTGTTCTTGGAGGCCATTCGCTTCATGTCGGCGATCAGCTCGTGCTCGCCCTTCGGCGGATCGATCGACAGCGGCTTGCGCAGACGAATCGCGCCGGGCACGGTCTGGTCAGACAGCTCGTCGAGGGAAGCGCAGCCGATTGTGCGGAGCATCGCGGATTGCTCGGCGGCGTCCGGTCCGATGTGCCGCGGCGCAAAGGCGTCGGTCGGCGTGGACAAGGAAGGATCGATCGACGGCGACGGCGGAATCTTGGCGTCAGATGAAGTCATGGATTTCGCGGGCTTGGGGATAAGCGTGTCGGGCATGAGCGGCGGATTCTCCGGGCCGCGGAGCCGACCAGTCGATCACCCGCGGCGATAGACCGCCATTATAACAGAATCCTAGGAGCGTCTGTGTGTCGGACGTGGATGGCCGATCTGTGGGCTAATGCCCAATCTGCGCTTGATAGTCCGTGGAATTGAGCAGCCTGTCGAGCGCCGCCTTGTCCTTGACCTTCACCTTGATCATCCACCCACCCCCGAAGGCGTCGCTGTTGACCAGCTCGGGCGCGTCAGCCAATTTGCCATTGACCTCCACGACCGTACCGGAGACACCGGTATACATGTCGCTCGTGGCCTTGACGCTCTCAATCTCGCCAAAAGGCTTGCCCGCGGTCAGCTCCTTGCCGACCGACGGCAGCGACACATAGGTGATGTCGGTCAGCTCCGCGGCGGCGAAGTCAGTAATGCCGATGGTGCACACATCGCCATCGAGCTTATGCCACTCGTGCGACGCGAGGTATTTGCGATCGGATGGGATGGCCACGAACGATCTCCTGAGATACTTCGTCCTATTTGCGTTTGCCGTTCCGTTTCTTGTGTCCGTTATTTGAGAGTGGGATCAGCTGCGCCACGTGAAGCGGGTCGCAGATCACCAGTCCTTTCGGCAAGCCACCGGATAACTCTGGAGCGACCACGATATGCGTTCTGGTGACATACACGCAATCCGGATGTCGAATCTCGTACGAAGTTCCATCCGTGATCAACATCCTGAATGGCTCAAAAGGCTTGGTTAGCAGTTTTTGACGAATATCTTCCGGCATCATGGCGTCACATCTCCATTCGCTGGATAATATCCATCGTTCACGTCGCCCGCTTGTAGAACGGCATCGGCGTCACCTTCGCCGCCACCTGCGTGCCTTTGAAATCAATCGCCAGCGGTGCATTCGCATCGAGCTTCGCCGAATCGATGTACGCCATTGCAATCGACTTGCCCAGCGTCGGACTCAGTGTCCCGCTGGTCACTTCGCCAACGATGTCATTGCCGCTCATCACGCCAGTCCCCTGCCGCGCGATGCGCTTGCCTTCCAATTCCAACCCCACCAGTCTGCGCTTCGGCCCCTCCTTGTCGATCCGCCGCAAGACTGCCGCGCCGATGAAATCCTTCTCCAAATCAACGCACCACTTGCACGCCGCCGAGATCGGATCGATGTGTTCGCCCAGTTCATGTCCGTACAGCGGCATGCCCGCCTCAAGCCGCAACGTGTCGCGCGCGCCCAGGCCGGCCGGCTTCACTTCGATGCGATCGCCGTCGGACTTCTTCGTCAGAAAATCCCACAGCAGCACGCCCGCCGCCGACGGCAGCACGACTTCAAACCCATCCTCGCCCGTGTACCCAGTCCGAAAAACGCCG
>CAYXEY010000723.1:0-2894 GCA_964464105.1 uncultured Planctomycetaceae bacterium | reverse complement strand
TTCGTCGTGATATTGCTTGAACAGGTTTTGATCAGCCGCGCACTCCGCCGCTCGCGCCGCGGCGCATGCATTCGGATGCAAATCACTCGACAGCGCCGAGTTGCACGCCGTGTTCAGCGGGAAGTGGCGGAAGACCAGCCGCACCTTGCCCGTGTCGATGTACTTGGTCCGCAGCTCGGGCAGGATCTGCCGGGCAAAGTTGCCGCAGAACGGACACTGGAAGTCGGAGTACTCGATGATCGTCACCGGGGCATTCACGTTGCCCTCGATGTGATCTTGAGCCGTCACGGTCGGTGGTGTGGTTGTGGGACATTGGTCCACCGGGGGCGGACAACCGTTCATGCCGGAACCCGCAACAACCAATCCCACCAGCAGCGACGCCATCGGCAGCTTCATCAGACGCAAAGTCATACTTCTCTTCCCATTCGTTCGCATCATTCTCTCATTCTCCAGCGCATGTGACGTGATCAGGATCAGCTTGCCCGACCCACCCGCCGAATACGCGTTCTCTGGCGAGGTTCTCCGCATGTCGTTCACAGATGGTAGATTCGGACCCAACGTCCGACAAGAGTGCGGCGGCCCCTTGTGCGCAACTGGGGAAATTCTCGATACCCATTTCCCACTTTTCGCCCATTCGATCCAACGTTCGTCGAGGAATGTCCTGCCATGCCACGCCGTGGCTGCACCAGCGACAATCCATTACGGGACGAGGCCCCCTCGTCCGATGAATGAGGCATGAAGCGCAACGCCATCAGGGTAGTAAAGGGCAAGACCCGCGCCAGCCGGACGAGATCAGTCAAAATCGCAGTCCGCGATCGCGACGATCGCCGGACCGATCGCCGTCTTGAGTTGCACATGCCGATCGAAGTGGCCGGGCCGAAGCACGCCCCGGTCCGGGCGGTGACGCGCAACATCTGCACCGGCGGGTTCTACGTCGAACTGGAACAATGCGAATTCGCACCCGGGGAAGAGGTGCGGATTGAGATGACCGTCCCCGCCGAGGCGGGCGTATCCCCGTCCCCTGCGAAGGCCCACTGCCGGGGCAGCATCGCCCGGATCGTCAAAATCAGACGCTCGTCAAAACACGACGCCCGCATCGGCGTGGCCATCCGATTCCTGGACCGGCTTCGATTCGCGGTGTAAATACACATCCCGAACTTACTGCCAGGCAAAGGGCCGCGCCGCAGTGCCACCGGTCCGCGCGTGCATCAATCGTTGCACGCACCTTCGATGCACCGTCCGCACTTGAGCACCGGGAAGTTCGACAGCTCCAGGCCGTCGCGGAAGGTCGTGTCGAGCGTCGGACCCGGGTCCGCGATGATCATGCGGCTCGCGCCGTTCGGATTGGCGCCGACATTGGAGAGCAGCACGATCGGATTGTTCTGCCAGCCCAGCGGAAAAACGGTTGGATTGAGAATTGCACGGATGAATGCAGCGTCATTCTCCAGGATCTGTCGCGCTGTCGCCGCTGTGGACATCAAGTCCCATGCATCCGACGTGTGCTCCAGGCCAAGCAAATGTCCCAGCTCGTGCGAACCGGTGTTGGCCAGGCACTGGGCCACCTCCGCCGCGCTGGGCAGGAGGTTTTCGAACAGGGCGATGTCTTCGGCGTACACAATCGCCTCCTGCGCCTCCACCAGGTTGCCGGTGTCGACGTTGTCGGCCAGACCAAGGAACGAGCGATTGAAGTTTCCGAAGTAAATCTTCGCGAGCGGGCCGTTCGGCCGGGTGTGATGCTTGCTGTTGAAGAGCTGCACGTTGAACGCCGCGAAGTCTTGCTGCATCTTCGCGATGACCATCTCGGTGATCGCCGCGGTCTGTCCGTTCAGCCGGCCGGAGATCGATTCTGCCGAGAACGGACGCATCATTTCAATGGGCTCGCCGCCGATCTGCACCGAATCGCCGCCGGCAAAGTCGAGCCAGACAACCTGTCGCCGCGCAGGACCGCGATTCCCCTCGGCGTGCGAAACGCGCACCGAGTAGGTGCCGGTGTCATAGCGGCCATTGGCCGAGGAAAAGAACGTCGAGCCTGAAACGGCAATACCCACCACGACGTGGTCGGTGTCCGCCGGCAGCCGAATGGAAATGTACGGATCGAGCCGTCCACCGTAGTAGGAGCGGTCATCGCTGGCGTCGATCAGGTTGCCGTCGCCATCAAATAAGCCCGCAACCGTATTAAGGCCATTGTCGCCGGTCACGTCGATGGTGATGAGGTGACCGGCACGGGCGAAGCCCAGGTCGTAGAGGTCTACATCGCCTCTGCCGTCAATGCGGCCCTGAATGGTGATATTGCCATTGGTCCGCATGGTTACGGACTGCGGCTTGTCGAACGTGTTGTGAATGGTGCCCTGCTCGGGAAAGACATCGCCGGGACCAGGCGCCGCGGTGAACCCGCCGGGATAATTCAACGCCTGGTCGAGGCTCTGCTGCGTCAAACCATTGAACCAGCCTGCCAGTTCGGGCGGCCAAGCTGTCGTATCGCAACCGCAGGCAACCGCGGCGACGATCGGAAAAGTCAGTCGAACCAAACCCCGGACGCGCGCAAGGAAATTCCCGGCTTGCATGTCGCTTCCCCCATCAACCCGACCGCACCCCCACCCGGGGCACGGCTCACCGCAGGTTTGGTCGGTTGGACAGGCCGCGGGCATGACTGGTTTTCTGCCGGATTCATGCTGAGAATCAGCATGGGCGCGTCCGATAGCGCATCGATCGCTGTCGGCCCGTCGCCAAGAAGCCAATACGTGCGTGATCCCCCGCACGAAAGCGGACGTTCGTATTTTTTTGTCTTAGCCCCCGGGAAAAGACGCTGGACATGGCCATGGACCGGATCATCGCGGGCAGTCGCATCCTGATCGGCGGCGGCGACATGCGCGCCGAGTTATTGACCCGGGGCG
>CAYXEY010000722.1:0-2908 GCA_964464105.1 uncultured Planctomycetaceae bacterium | reverse complement strand
CGCCGGACAGCGGCTGGCACTGGGAAAATTGACAGTTGTCGATGCGACCAACGTGCAGCCGGAGTCGCGCGCACCGCTGGTGGCGCTGGCCCGGCAATACCATTGCCTGCCGGTCGCCATCGTCTTTAAACTGCAGGATGACTTATGCCATGAGCGCAATCGCAATCGTTCGGACCGAAACTTCGGCCCGCACGTCGTGCGCCAGCAGAATGCGCAGCTTCGCCGCTCGCTTCGCGGATTGCAGCGCGAGGGCTTTCGGCACATCTTCGTACTGGATTCGCCGGAGGTCGTGGACGCGGCCGTCATCGAGCGCACGCCGTTGTGGAATGACCGGCGGCATGACAGCGGGCCGTTCGACCTCATCGGCGATGTGCACGGGTGTTACGACGAACTGGTCTCATTACTCGCGAAACTGGGATACTCGCACACCGGCCCCGCCGGCGCGTGGTCTCATCCCGAGGGCCGACGGATGCTCTTCGTCGGCGACCTGGTCGATCGCGGACCGAAAATCCCCGAAGTAGTGCGACTGGTCATTGACAGCGCGAGCGCCGGTCATGCGCTGTGCGTGCCGGGCAACCACGACATCAAATTCATGCGCGCCATCTTCGGCAAGAATGTGCAAGTTACGCACGGACTGGCCGAATCGCTCGAACAGTTCAAGGCGTACGAGGAACACTATCGCGGATTCAGTCGCGTCGCCGCCGAATTCATTGACAATCTGGTCAGTCATTATTGCCTCGATGGCGGGCGACTCGTTGTTGCGCATGCAGGCTTGAAAGAGGAGATGCAGGGACGCGGGTCAGGCAAGGTGCGCGAATTCTGTCTTTATGGTGAGACGACCGGCGAGACGGACGAATTCGGGCTGCCGGTTCGTTATGCGTGGGCGGCGGACTATCGCGGCCGGGCCACGGTGGTTTACGGGCATACGCCCGTGCCTCAGCCGGAGTGGCTGAACAACACGATCAATATCGACACCGGCTGCGTCTTCGGCGGCGCGCTGACTACCTTGCGCTGGCCGGAGCGGGAAATCGTGAGCATTCCAGCCGCGGCAACGTATTGTGAGCCGGCCCGGCCATTCCTCGCTCCTGAAGATGCTGCGCCCGCTCTGACCGCGCAGCAGGCCCAGGACGACATGCTCGACCTGTCGGATGTGACCGGCAAGCGGATCATCTCCACGCGGCTGGCCCGCAATATCACGATTCGAGCAGAGAACGCCGCCGCGGCGCTGGAGGTCATGAGCCGATTCGCGGTCAACCCCAAGTGGCTGATCTACCTGCCCCCCACCATGTCGCCGTCGGGCACTAGCCGCGAGGCCGGACTGCTGGAGCATCCCGCGGAGGCATTTGCCTATTTTCGGCACGAGGGCGTGCCGCGCGTGATCTGCGAAGAGAAGCACATGGGCTCGCGCGCCGTCGTGGTGATCTGCCGCGATGAAGACGCCGCTCGGAAGCGATTCGGCATCACCGACGACGGCGCGGGCATCTGCTACACGCGAACCGGCCGGCGCTTCTTCGACGACATGGCGCTCGAGCAGGCGATGCTGGAGCGCATTCGAAAGGCCGCGACGGCAAGCGGTCTGTGGGATGAACTGGCGACCGACTGGCTATGCCTCGACTGCGAGCTGATGCCATGGTCGGCCAAGGCGCAGGCGCTGCTGCGCGAGCAGTATGCGTCAGTCGGCGCAGCGGCGCGGGCCAGCCTTGCGGAAGCGGCGCGCGTGCTGGATGAAACTTCGTTGCGGCAACCCGATGCCGCGGCGCTGCGCGATCAGGTGCGCGTGCGGCACACGATGTCGCAACAATTCGTCGCCGCGTACCGGCAGTACTGCTGGCCGGTGGCGTCAATCGATGACTTCAAGCTCGCGCCATTCCACCTGCTCGCATCCGAAGGCGGTGTGCATGCCGCCAAGGATCACGTGTGGCACATGGAGACGCTGGCCAAGCTCTGCCGCGCGGACAAAGGCCTACTACTGGCGACGCCGTACCTGCTGGTCGACGTAACCGACGCCGCGTCGGAGGCCGCAGGCGTGGCATGGTGGGAAGCACTGACCGCACGGGGCGGCGAGGGCATGGTGATCAAGCCCCTGGACTTCATCGCGCGCAATCGCGGTGAGCTGATCCAGCCTGCCGTGAAATGCCGCGGACGGGAATACCTGCGGATCATTTACGGCGCGGAGTACACACGCGACGAACACCTGGATCGATTGCGCTCGCGCGGATTGGGCCTGAAACGCTCGCTTGCCGCCCGCGAATTCGCCCTGGGTATCGAATCACTGGAGCGATTCGTCCGCCGTGAGCCGCTTCGCCGCGTACACGAATGCGTTTTCGCGGTGCTGGCGATGGAGAGCCAGCCGGTTGATCCGCGTTTGTAAAATCAGCCCCTCACTTCGACCTCAGATGCGGTCCTGCCAATACGCCGGTCTGCGATGAGCATGTGCGATGGCAATAATCTCGATTTCACTTGGCGTGGCACGGTAGATTACGCCGTATGGATACTTTTGCAGTAGGTAACGGCGTGTCCCTCTAACGTATCGGGGTGCGCGATTCGCGTGCTGTCGAATCGCCCAAAAAGCCCGCCTCAATTCACTTGCGAATTGCCGAGCGGCGTCGAGACTTCGTTCCTGGTACCAACGATACGCGTCCCGAGCCTCGCTTGCTGCGTCTGGATGCGTTTTGATCGATAGCCGCGGCACCAGGCTTCTCCTTCACGATCCGCCAGAATTCGCTCAACGTGATCGACTTGACCTTTCCCTGATCCAGCTCATCAAGGCGACGCCCAATTTCGGCCTTCCACGCCTCCACGACTTCAGGGTTTTGCGAGTCATTCAAACTAGCAATCAATCGTGCCGCAACATTGGCACGATCCGTTTCCGGAAGCTGCATCGCGTCCTGAAGCACACGTTTGGCGA
>CAYXEY010000721.1:0-2910 GCA_964464105.1 uncultured Planctomycetaceae bacterium | reverse complement strand
GGCCGGAGTTGCCGCTGGCGCATTCCGCCGCCTGCAGAGCCTGAGCTGGCTCCCTGCCGAACAACTGAAGGACATCCTGGAAGCCGCCGGCAGCGAGGTGAAGGAAGTTGTTCCAAAGACCAAGGGCCGAAAGAGTGCCCGCCAGCTCACCAAGAAACAGGAAGCCGGCGCCGAATCTGTGGAAAGCAAGGATGGGCCGCAGAGCACGGTATTCGAGTTGCCGGGACGTCCCGAACTGGCCGGGTTCTTCAATGAGCATATCGTGGATATCGTCCAGAACCGCGAGCGCTACGCGGCACTGGGCATCGGGTTTCCGTCGGCGGTCATCCTCCACGGCCCCCCCGGCTGTGGAAAGACTTTCGCCGTGGAGCGCCTGGTGGATTTCCTCGGTTGGCCGAGCTTCCAGATCGACGCGTCGAGCGTTGCCAGCCCGTTCATCCATGAAACCAGCAAGAAGGTCGCCGCAGTCTTCGAACAGGCGATGAAGGACGCGCCTTCGGTCCTGGTAATCGACGAGATGGAGGCTTTCCTTGCGGATCGCGAGATGGGCTCTGGTAGTTCCCACCACCGCGTCGAGGAAGTCGCCGAATTCCTGCGCCGCATCCCGGAAGCCGCGAAGAACGAAGTGCTAATCATCGCCATGACAAACCGCATCGAGATGATCGACGCGGCCGTGCAGCGACGCGGCCGGTTCGACCACGTCATCAAGGTGGACTTCGCCAGCGAGGCCGAAGTCCGAGCCCTGCTGGACAAGCTCGTGGCCGATCTGCCGAAGGAAGGGGATGTCGATGTCGCGCCCCTGGCCAAGGAGCTCGCAGGACGCCCGCTGTCCGACGTGTCGTTCGTAGTGCGGGAAGGCGCGCGCCTCGCGGCCCGATCCGGCAAGGACCGGATCAGTCAGGAAAGTCTCCTGGCCGCCCTCCGGTCAGCCCCCGCCCGGGGACCTGAAGGTGCCGAAAAGCGCCGGATCGGGTTTATCTAAAGGGGTTTCATGTGGCCGGAAACGACGACAACAACGACAAGAAGAAAGGCTTCGCTGGCCTGTCTTCGATGGTGTCGGATGTTGACGCTGTCATTGCGGATGCCGCGAAGCCTCCACCACGTCCAACAAGGCCTGCTGGTGGCAACACCAGTGCGGCGCCTCCCGGTGCTGAACCGAAACCAGCACCCCACGAACCGATCTACAGTCCCCCTCCAAGCGAAGGACTTTCTTCTGGGACCAAAGTGCTGATCGGCTTTGGTGTCGTGGTCGCCGTTCTCCTCGCCGCGTTTGCCGCGATGGACGACACGAAGCCGACGACTGCATCCCGGTCACCGAACTTAACGTACACCCCGTCCACGACTCCGGCGGTTCCTGCCCCTCAACCGGCACCCAAGCCTGCTGCGCCCAGCCGCCCCACTGAAGAACGACCCCCCACAGGACGAAACAACGTCCTCGCCGGCGCCCAGCTCCGCTACTGCGTCGCCGAACAGATCCGTGTCGATGCGGCCGAGAAGGTCGTCAACAACTACATCGAAGCCCACGTTGATCGCTTCAATGCCATGGTCGGCGACTACAACAGCCGCTGTGGAGAATTTCGATACCGCCAGGGCTCTCTCCAGAGTGCCGAGAGGGCCATGGAGCCGTTCCGTGTCCAGCTGGAACAGGAAGGTCGTAGCCGCATAGTGGGCACTGGAACCACCGGCGCCGCCCGCCCCAACAGCGCCGGCCAGTTTATCCCAGACGTTCGGCCGCAGAAGCCCCCTCCAGACCCGACGATCCTCGCAATCCAGCGAAGGCTCAATCAACTCGGATACAACGCAGGTACGGCTGACGGATACAGCGGTCAGCGCACCGTCGCCGCGATTCGGGACTTCCAACGTGATCGAGGTTTCACACTAGATGGCAAACCAACTGAACTCCTGTTACTGCAACTTAATGACACAGAGAAACGCCCCGTAGCAGCAAACATACCGCCTTCACCAAGTTCTCCTGCCACGAGTACGAGGCCCTCGTCGCAGTCACCCACGATGGTCAGTGGTCCACAAGTCCAGCTCTCGCAATTGTCCTCGCCGGAACGGCAGTCTCTTGAAAGTGTGTGTTCCTCGGCCAAGTACACCGAAGGTCCCGTTGCATATTCTCGCTGTGTAGACAGGCACATTGCCTCTCTACAAGGTCAATCACAACGTCCAAGTCTCGCTGCACTTACTGAGCCCGAGCGGGCTTCCATCGAAAGTGCTTGCTCTTCCGCCAAATACACCGAGGGTCCGGCAGCCTACAACCGTTGTTTGACTGCGCAATTGCGTGCCCGAGAAGCCCAGGGCGGGAGACCAGACTTATCCAGGCTGTCGGAGCCAGAACGTGCCTCCATTGAAAGCGCCTGCTCTTCTGCCAAATACACGGAAGGGCCTGCCGCATACAACCGATGCCTGACCTCTCAACTTGCTTCGCTGGCAAATCAAGGAGGTCGTCCGAGTCTATCGGGCCTTTCGGAAGCTGAACGTGTTTCTATCGAAAGTGCATGTTCTTCTGCGAAATACACAGAAGGTCCTGCCTCCTATAATCGCTGCCTCACTTCTCATCTTTCGTCTCTCAGTAGGCTTCCTCAACGGGCCAGCCTTACCAACCTGACAGCCGCGCAGCGCAGTTCCATTGAAAGCGCGTGCTCAACGGCCAAGTACACCGAAGGCCCTGCCGCCTACAACAAATGCCTACTTCGACAGCTTGCGCAGCATTGAGCTCCATATGCAGAACTCAGCAGAAATCGCAGTCTATATAAGCCGTCCGTCATGACAATGGCAGTCTGTCTCTGGTGTGGGGGATTCAAGAATGGCGGGCTGAGCCTTTGTCCATCTTGTAATCGCCGCCCTCGTAACGAATCGGATGCTGCGCTCTCGTTGGCGCTTTCCGATGATGTATCTCCGAAATCA
>CAYXEY010000720.1:0-2925 GCA_964464105.1 uncultured Planctomycetaceae bacterium | reverse complement strand
CATGAAGTAGCGGTGGATGCTCACGCCTTCAACGCTTCCGGTTCGTCCGCCATAGTAGGCGGCCGGACGCCAGCCGCGTTTTTTGAGTTCATCGACGATGTACTTCGCCACGTCCTCCATTTTCGCGTTCGCTTCGTAATTGGCGATGTGAAAGTAGGCCTGCTTCGGCTCGGCTCCGGGATATCGCGGGAGGGATCGGGCATCCACGTTGCCCTGATTTTCGACAAACGCATGCATGGCGCTGCTGTTGGGATCCTTCACGATGCTCACTGACAGGTGGAATCCCGACTTCGTTGCTTCTATCGACCCGTAGGAAATGGCCGGGTCGGTCTTGTCGGCTTCGATCTTCCAGCCCGCTCCGATGAGCTTCTCCCGATAGAAATCGACGGCATCCTTCAGGCCCGCGTCGGCCAGGGCATAGCCGACCTTGGCCGCGGTTTTGTAAAAGACGGTGCCGTGCTTGAGCATGGGAAAGGTCCGCAGATCAATCGCAGCGGTGGCCTCGAGCAAAGTCGCCGGGCGAAGCGAATCCGATGGAGCTGCCGGGGCCGGGGGCGAGACTTGCGACGTCTTTGCTGCAGTGCCTGGCTGGGAAGCGGGTGGGCCGGCCGGCGTGTTTCCGCTTGATGCGGGCGTGCAGGCGGATGCGAGAATTCCCGCGCACAACAATGAATGAGCGATCAGCAGACGTACGGAAAATCGGGGCATGGTGTTGCCTCTTGGTTGATTCGTGACTCGTTCAACGACGTCAATAAGTCAATACGCAGTCGGCGAATGCAGACCGTCATCGGTTCGTGCAACGACAAAAAGAACCGAGCACCGTGGGAAAAACGGACCATTGACGGCGCGCACCCTCCGGAGATCCGGGCGCAGGCGCTTCCGGCTCAATTCGGTTTCACAGTTGCAAAATCAGTTATTCGTCTTTGTCGAGCAGCTCGATCTGCCAGTATTCCAGCACGATCGGGGTGGCGCGGCCGAAGATGGTGACGATGACTTCGACCTGGCCCTTGTCGGGGAAGACCTGGGCGATTTCGCCTTCGAAGTTTTCGAAGGGGCCTTCCTTCACCTTGATGGGGTCGCCCTTCTTCATGCCGCTCATGCCCGCAAGAGTCGGCTGCTCGGCCGCCTTCTCGACAACGCCAAGCATCTGCTCGACGTCGTGGGTCTTCATGGGGCTGGGCTTGCCGTCGGAGCCGATGAAATCGCCGACGCCCGACGTCTCCTTGATCATGAACCAGACGTCCTCGGGGATGCTGCCATCCTCCTCGGCGGCCATTTCAACGAAGACGTAGCCGGGGTAGAGCTTGCGATCGAAGACCTTGGCCACGCCGCCGCGCATTCGCTTTTCGCGCTGTGTGAGCACGAGGATGCGTCCGATGCGATCATCGAGGTGTTCGATCTTCACTTTGCGCTTGAGCGCCTCACAGACGCGGTCTTCAAGGTTGCTGGCCACGCGGAGCACGTACCAGAGCATGCGCCCCGATGAAGCCGGGGCGGGCGCCTTGCCACTGGAATCTGGTGCGGGTTGAGGGGACGCACCCGGCGTGATTTCGTTCGATTGATCGGCCAAGGTATTCACCGGTGGTATCTCTAGCCCCGCGGGCGATTATGGCTGGGAGCTGAACAGTCCTCGAACGGTCTGCATGAGGCCCGGACCTTTCAAGACGCCAATGCCGCTGAAGAAACCCATGAAGAACAGGTCGACCAGGAAGAGGATGATGGTCATGGCGACCACGACGAAGATCACGACCTTGGTGGAGCCGATGATCTCGCGGCGGCTGGTCCAGTTGACCTTCTTCATCTCGCCTTCGGTGGCGATGAGGAAGTCGCCAACCTTGCGGCTGCGGCCCAGCAGATGATAGGCCCAGAGTCCGAAGCCGAGGATGACGGCGACGGCAAAGCCGACCTGCACGGCGCGGTTGTCAATGACATCGAGCTTGCGGAAGAGCCAGTGGGCGCCCCAGCAGATGAAGAGGCCGGCGGCTGCGCCGGTCCAGACGCGTGTGTAATAGCCCTGTCCGGGCTTGTAGAGTTCGAGGAATCCTCGACGCGGTTCGGCTGCCGGCGCGGGTGACGCGCCGTACCCACCGGCTGGAATGCTCTCGTCCATGTCGGACTCCTTGTCGCGGATGGCCGTCTGGCCGCCGCCGGGAGATGAGGATTTGGTTGATCCGTTGTTTCGTTGCGCCATGTGTTCTCGAACCTTCCTAGCGCCTCTATTCCCGACCCGTGATCTGAATTGGTCAAGCACCAGGAGCGAAGGGACTCGAACCCCCAACCGCCGGTTTTGGAAACCGGTGCTCTACCAATTGAGCTACGCTCCTAGGAGTGGCGAGTGGCCAGTGACTGGTGGCTAGCTAATCGGAAAATAGCCACCAGTCACTAACCACTGGCCACGATTCTTCACTTCCTCTTGATCTTATGCATGGTGTGCCGCTGGAGCTTGGGGCAATACTTCTTCAAGCCCGTCTTCAAGCCCTCGGGCACGCCCTTCTGGACGTTGATGTTGGTCCGGTAGTTCAGGTCACCGGTCTCGGTGCACTGCAGCCAGACCCATTCTCGTTTGCCTGCCTTCGCCATGAAACCTCACCGCCTCTGCTTCAAGTCATCGACCATATAGGCGGGTCTCAAGGATGCGACCTGTTCGTCGCACCCTTGAGACCGCAATCTGTCAAACGGCGGCAAAGTCAAACTTTGCCGAACCGACTTACGCCAGAACCTTCGTCACGACGCCCGAGCCGACGGTGCGACCGCCTTCGCGAACGGCGAAGCGGACGCCTTCCTGTAGGGCGACGGGCGCGATCAGCTCGACCGAGAGGGTGACGTTGTCGCCCGGCATGCACATTTCGGCGCCGCCCATCAGCGTAAGGCTGCCGGTGACGTCGGTCGTGCGCATGTAGAACTGCGGGCGGTAGCCGTTGAAGA
>CAYXEY010000719.1:0-2932 GCA_964464105.1 uncultured Planctomycetaceae bacterium | reverse complement strand
TGGGTTCCAACGTGACGAGACTGCGATTGAATACTGTCAGAATGTGATAAATCGCCTGTCCGCCGATCCAGGTCTGAATGCCGAACCAACCGCAGGCGACAAAGGCGCGCAACAATGCCGGTACGTTGGCCCCCAGAATTCCGAACGAACTTCGACAATAGACTGGAAACGGAATGCCATACCGCGTGCCGGCGTGGGCGTTGAGCACCATGGGCACCAGGACGATGACGTTGGCGGTGAACACGGTGAGCACGGCCTGCCACCAATTCATGCCGTCGGCGATGAGGGCTGACCCGAGTTGATAAGTGGGCACGCACGCGGCCATGGAAATCCACAAGGCCGCCATGTCCTTCATGGCCCATTTGCGATCGCCCCGCGTGGTCGGGCCCATGTCGGCGCTGTAGTACGGCGAATCAACCGGCGGATGGGTCAGCTCAACGATGCCGCCGGACTCGCGGACATCCCCGATGGCGGATGGATTTTGCATCACCGGCGGCCGGTCTGATGCCATGGAGATTCTCCAATCCAATTTTAGACACGCGGCCTAATTATGACAGAACCCACCACGCAAGTGGTGGGCCGTGCGGCCCGAGGCCAACGGCATGCTCAGATCGCTGCCCCGGACTCGCGTCCAGGATTCTGAAGCGCGGCTTAGAAGCGAAGCTCCAGAAAGCGCGCGTCCGCATTCGGATTGTGATAATACGCCGGAATGTCTTGAAAGCCGAGTGAGTCGTAGAGCCGGTTGGCCTCGGTCATCCACCGCAGCGTGTCGAGCCGAATTGCGCGATAGCCGGCGGCCCGACCGGCGTCGATCGCGGCAATGGCCAGCCGTCGGCCCAACCCATGTCCGCGACCCTCGGTCCGCACGTAGAGTCGCTTCATCTCGCAGTAAGTGTCATCCAGCCCGCGCATCGCAACGCACCCGACGGGATCAGAGTTTCGCATGGCCAGGTAGATCGCCCCGCCCGGCGCCGCGTACCGGCCGGGCAGGGAATCCAGCTCGGCTTGAAAGTTCTGGAAGCAGAGGTCCACCTTGAGCCAGGCGGCATATTCCACGAACAGCTCGCGGACCTGACTCATTTGCTGGGCGTCAGACGGGGTCACGAGATCAAACATACCGGAAGTCTACCGCCGGATTCCCCAGCCGGTTCACCCCGCCCCCGGTTAACTTGAGGAAACCCGGCCGAATCGCCGCTAAATCATAAATCGGCTATCATGTTTGCGGCGCAATGTTCTCGCATGGGGCGCCCTGAGGAGTGTCGGTCATGGTTCAGCTCTGCGGCGGACTGGTCGAATGTCTGCGGTACACGTTTGAGAATCCCTTCGCGCAGATCGGCCTGGCACAAGCCCTCGATCCATTCACCCTGATCGTTCGAATCGTGCAGGCCCTGGCCTTAAGCCTGTTCGGCACGCCCCTCTTCTGACATCATCCGAAGTTTGCCCGGGCGGCAAATCAATTTCACCCAAATCGCGGATACGCGGCTCTGGCTGCTCCGCGCTACTTCACCATTGACATCAGGCCCGATGTCATTCGAAAGGAATACAGATCATGAAAACTCGCTATGGAGGCCTGGTCGGCGCTGCGGCGCTGATCGGCCTGGCGCTGGCCATTCCCCGGCTTCGCGCCGACGACAAGAAACCCCCGGAGGACAAGGCCGACAAGCCAGCGGAGACCACGCCGGCCAAGGCTGAGATCGGCAAGCCCGCCCCGGACTTCACACTCAAGTCCTACGACGGCAAGGAGCACAAGCTCTCCACCCTCAAGGACAAGGTCGTGGTGCTGGAGTGGTTCAGCAAGGACTGCCCCGCCTGCAAGAAGTACCTGCCCGACATCAAGGCGCTGGAAAAGAAGTATCGCGAGAAGGGCGTGGTCTGGTTTGCAATGGACAGCACCAATTACCACACTGATGAGGAAAACGCCAAGGCCGCCAAGAAGATGAAGATCGAGTATCCGATCCTGAGCGACTTTGACGGCAAGACCGGC
Organism: uncultured Planctomycetaceae bacterium; assembly: GCA_964464105.1. Classification (GTDB taxonomy): domain Bacteria; phylum Planctomycetota; class Phycisphaerae; order UBA1845; family UTPLA1; genus CAYXEY01. The sequence goes on along the minus strand of CAYXEY010000719.1, from coordinate 948 downwards.
AAGGCCTACGGCGCCAAGACCACGCCGCACGTTTTCATCATCAACAAGGGTACGCTGGTGTACGCCGGCGGCTTGCTGGAACCGAGCGGCAAGAAGAGGGCGCATGTCGACATGGCCCTCGACGAAGTCCTGGCCGGCAAGAAGGTGTCCGTGGACACGACCAAGCCGTTTGGCTGAAGTGTGAAATACAAGAAGTAGCGGTTCGCTGCTTCAAGACAACATCGGGCCTGAATCGCGGCCGTGTCATAATTGACACGGCCGTATTTATTTATGGAATAATCCCCGTAAGAAGGCGCACGACATGACAACGCACCCGGCGTCACGGCATGCCGACGCAACGGCCGTCGGCATGGCACCCGAAATTCTAAGACCTCGTGCAGCTAGCGGGAACGTCATCCGCCCGTCCAATCCCCATGCTTTCTCGCAGGCCCGCCAGCTTGGCGATCTCATTCGCAGGAAGATTGCGCACCCCGCCGAGCTGATGCGCCGCCAGCAACACTTGCATGCCGTGCTCCAGCTTCTCCAGCTTGAACAACGCGTCCAATGGAGTTGATCCCACCGTGAGCGAGCCGTGTCGATCCAGCACGAGCACGTCGTGCCGCTTGATCAGATCGCGCACGATCACCGCCCCCTCCTTCGTCGCCGGTGTCGCGTAGGCCGTCACCGGCACCTGGCCGAAAGAGAGAATCACTTCTGGAAGCGCACATTGCGGCATAGCCACACCGGCAACCGTGAACGCCACCGTGATCGGCGGATGGGCATGCAAGGCCGCCATGATGTCCGGTCGCTCGGCGTACGCAGACAGGTGCATCCAGCGCTCGCTCGACGGCTTGCGGGTGCCCTGCAGCGCCCGGCCCGCCATGTCGATCATCACAAAATCGCCCGGCTCGAGCATCCCGATGCAGGTGCCCGAGGGCGAAATGAGCACGCGGTCACCGCCAACGCGAA
>CAYXEY010000718.1:0-2937 GCA_964464105.1 uncultured Planctomycetaceae bacterium | reverse complement strand
CATGTGCTGGCGATGGAATTGCGGGTCGATGGCGACGACACCTCGGCGGTCACATTACGCACGACCATGCGCGTAGAAGAGACGTGGCTGGATGTGCAGGTGCTGGACTAAGCCGAGCAGGACCGCGTTCGCATCGTGCAGCGGATCACCAATCGCACCGATCGATCGCTGGTGCTGCGCAGCGTGCTCGTGGCCCCGGGCCGGCCGCGGGCCAGCCGGACCATTCCCGATCTGCCGCCGGGGCAATCGGTCACGCGCACATACTTCGTCGATAAGAGCGTGCCGGGGCGGCCGAATGATTCGGGCCTGGCCCGCGTGGGCGTCGAGGAATTCGGCGGCGGACTGATTCACAACGCCGTCGTACCTTTGAATTAGCGCAATCTCCGGCTGGGCGATTTGGTCGTGTGCCGCTGCTTCAAGCAGTGCGAGCACGAGTGAGCGCACCTGGTCGACTCACTGCTTGACGCAGTGCACACTGAAAGCACGATTTCAATCCTGTTATTACGGCGACAAATGACGCGTGGCGGGACGCGCCCGAGCATCAACCGCCGGCGGCGTCGGACGCATGCGACCCTGGCGCACACATTCGTCAAACATGGGGCGATCGATCGCCATGCGGATGAAATCGTGCTTCGTGCGCGTGGCGTCGAAATAGCGCGATTCATTGCCGATTTGCATCATGCCGGACTGCTCATAACAGCGGATCGCGGCTGGGTTGTCCGGGAAGACCACCAGCAGCACGCCGTTGCAGCCGTGATGAAGGAAAGCAAGTTCCAGCAGCCGGGCCATGAAGCGCTGGCCGATTCCCTTGCCGCGACAGACCGGATCGACCAGGAAATGACCCACCCAGAGCTGGTCGGGGATGCTGGGCATGGGGTTCAGTTCGGCATAGGCGCTGGGGATGTCGCATCCATGACGCCAGTATAAATAGCGGCAGGGTCGTTCGGCGCCCCATGCGGCGATCTTCGCGGGCGTCAGCGGACCCTTCGTCCCCGGGGCCAGCCAGGTGAGATCCTGCTCGGTGCGGACCCAGGCGGCCAGCAGCGGGGCATAGAGGGAGTCGAAGCGGGTGATGCGGTCGGCACCCTGCTGGACAGGGTTGTTCGCCGATTGCGGAATTGGATTGGGAATGACGCTGCTCACGGTGACTATTGTACCGCGATGACATGAACGGACAGAGCCGGGCTGTCCTCCGCCCCGTGGTTGCGTGAATGCGAGCGGTCACTCATATGCTGCACCCTCACCCCGACCCTCTCCCTCAAGAGCGAGGGAGTCATACGCCGTCGAGGCGGTGCCCGAACTTGTCGCGCTTGGTGGCGAGGTATCGCCGATTGCCGTCGCGCGGCGGGATTTGCAGCGGACGCTGCTCGACGACCTGCAGGCCATACACCTCGAGGCGGCTGACCTTCTTCGGGTTGTTGGTGAGGATGCGAATGTTTCGCAGGCCCAGGTCGCGCAGGATTTGTGCGCCCACGCCGTAATCGCGTTTGTCGGCGGGCAGGCCGAGTTTTTCGTTCGCCTCCACCGTATCGAGGCCCTCGTCCTGCAGCTTGTAGGCGTGCAGCTTGTTCTGCAGGCCGATGCCGCGGCCTTCCTGCCGCAAATAAACAATCACGCCTTCGCCGGCCTCAGCGACCAGCCGCATGGCCTCGTCGAGCTGCTCGCCGCAGTCGCAGCGGTGTGAACCGAAGACATCGCCGGTCATGCACTGCGAATGCACGCGGACCAGCACGGGGCGATCGATGGCGATCGGTTCGCCATTCGCGTCCAGCTTGCCGATGTCGCCCATGCACAGGGCCAGGTGCGGCTCGTTGTCGGTCACGCTGGCGAAGCCGTGCAGGGTCCACTTGCCCCAGGGGTTCTCCAGCGGGATCGATTCGACCCGCATGATCGAGCGCTCGCGCTGCAGGCGGTATTCGATCAGCGCGGCGATCGTGCAGAGCTTCATGTCGTGCTTCTTGGCAAAGTCGATGAGGTCGGGCAGGCGGGCGATCTCGCCGTTCTCCTTGAGAATCTCGATGATCACGCCGGCGGGTTTGAGTCCCGCGAGCCGCGTGAGGTCCAGGATCGCCTCGGTGTGCCCCGCGCGGACGAGCACGCCGCCGGTCTTGCCCTTGAGCGGGCTGATGTGACCGGGCCGGCGCAAGTCGGCGGACTTCGCGTCGTCGGCGATGCAGCGCTGAATGGTGCGGCAGCGATCGGCGGACGACACGCCGGTGGATACGCCGAACTCGGGCGCGGCATCGACCGACACGGTGAAGGCCGTGCCATGCTCGGCGGTGTTCTCGGCGGCCTGTGGATACAGGTGTAATTTTTCGCAGGTCTCGGCGGTGAGCGAAAGGCACAGCTTGCCCGCGGCCTGGCGGATCATGAAGTTGATCATGTCCGGCGTGACTTTTTCGGCCGAGCAGACCAGGTCGCCTTCGTTTTCGCGATCCTCGTCGTCGACCAGGATGACCATTTTCCCGGCGCGAAGGTCGTCGAGCACGTCGGCAATGGGGCTGAAGGCGTGGGCGAATTCACTGTGCTTGTCGAAATGGGACATGGGCTTCCTCGGGCGATCATTCAGCGGCAACGGCGGGGGCGGCAATGCCCCAAAATGTCCGCGCCGATCTGGGTATCTTAGCGGAAGATCGAATTGCCTTGCATGGCATGCCATTGCTGACACTGCGCCACCGCGTACAACGGAAGGGGGCGGTTTCCAGCAGTTTCCGAGGGCCGTGTCGTGCAAGCACCTCTCACCGACACCCTCAAACCGCACACTCCCGAGCGAAGAATCTTTAGGATTGTTAAGTGGGTCGTTGTGATCGCGGGCGTATTCTGGTTTGCCCGGTTTGCTTATCTTCGGATCACGCTTCGGCCAACGCCGCGTCCAGAGTATTGGGCGGAGCAGATTGCGGCGCTTGATCCGCCTGGGCCAGAGGCTTTGACTGTGAC
>CAYXEY010000717.1:0-2972 GCA_964464105.1 uncultured Planctomycetaceae bacterium | reverse complement strand
CCTCGGCTATCCGCCCTTGGTTCAACCATTGGTTCCTCGCCGTGTCCTTCATGTCTTTTTGATGCTCAGAAAACAGCACCAGCAACTTGTCGAATCGTTCGTCCGCTTGCTTGGATTGGATGTAGCTTTGCGAGAATAGCAGAACAATGACGACGCCGAGAGCCGTCCCGGTCAGGGCTTTGCCGTGTGTGCCGATCCAGGTTCCGGCTGATTCGAGCATGGCCCCTCAATCACGATGTAATCGAGATGTATTCCAACCGCGTTTGTGTGTTCGATCCACCCGGCCCGGTGACTGTCAGGCGAACGTCCCACGAGCCGATGCCGGTGAACACTTCCACCGGATTTTCCACCGCGCCATCGCCGTCGAAACTCGCCCAATCAGCGGGAAGCAATCGCTTCTCGTACAGGTAATCCGTGATGGTGCCGGTCGATGTGCTAGTAAACGTCACTTCGGTCGGGTCGCCGCCGGTCAGGGGAGTGCCGGTGAAGGCGGCGGTGAGGGAACCCCCGGCCACTGCCGCAAGTCCAGTTAACCCCGATAACCCGCTGAGTCCAGGCATTAGGGGATCGCCTCGATGTAGGCGTCAAGGTTAATGATTCCAGACACGCCGCTACCGCCAGCGGCCAACGTGCCAGTGACGGCCGTATTGGGGGCAAACTTTTTTGGCGTGCCGAATACCACGAATCCAGGCCCGGCCGCCGTGATGTCAATCTTGTACGGGGTCGTCCCGTCGGTGATGGTGACGCTGCCAGCGGTCGGCGCTCCGTCGTAGCTCCAAGAGAACCCCGACACCACCCAACACTGCTTATCCGATGCCGGGTCCGCAAGAGTCACGACCGCTGCCGTGTTTGATGATGGCTCATGGCAAGCGATTACTGTCGCGGATGATGGCTGCGACGATACGACTTTTTTGCCTGACATGAGTCACGCTCCGGCGGAATTGTTTAGGTCATGCTAACTTGGATGTGAGTGAGAGGTCATTCAGTTAACGATTTGGTAACGATAATTTAATTTAACCACTCTTCAAAGAACCGCCACGCCTCCGATTCCAGCGGCAAACCAGTGGCCCGGATGGGTGGCCGGTGAAAGACGTTAATGCCACGGCTCGCCGTATCGTGGTAGCTCTGCGTGATCGGCGCGCAAATTAGTTAGGCAGACGACTCTCAAGCCAGCATTGCGAACCGCTTCACAAATAGGCCAGTGATCCGTCCATGGAGTGTCATAATGGTTCACACCGTGTCGGTATGGCCATGATGGCGTGAGGTACAAACTTCCGACACCGCATAAGTCCAGACGACCTTGGACAACTCGTGCCGGCCAACGGAAATAAGGTGCCTCCGGCGTGAACGTGTGGAAGTTGCCGTCGGTGTCTTGCTCGACGAAGGCCGCCCAATCATACCATTTGTTGTCATCCTCAATCATAATGGCGGGCGCGGTGACTCCATCTGGATTTGCCGCGTGGAGCGTCGTTAAAATGTCGGGTGGATAACTCACCATGTCGGCGTCAATCCACAAAACATAGTCGTGGCGGTTCAAGTGTATGTCGATTACTTTGTTTCGCGCCCTCCCGACTTTGGCCCAGATTCGTTCGCCGGATTTATTGGTGAAAGGTTCATCGAATTCAACTACGTCGATTGCAAACTGTGGATTGCATTCGATCAGTGCCGCCACATTTTTACGCATTCGCTGCAATAGCCATTGATGCAGCGAAGGTTTGTAAATCATCGGCACTAAAACATGAATCTTCGGGCTGTCGCTGGTGGCGCGTATGGGTGCCGGCGGAGGCGTCGTCGGCTTCAACTTCGCGGCGTAGGCCGCAACTATTTCATGGACTTTCCACTCATGGGCAATCGGCGGGGACTTCCCGCCCGCATGGTCGCACCGAATCATCTTGTCCTTGTCACGTTGCGACGTGCCGTAACTGTGTCGCTCGATGCGGGGCTTGTCGCGGCAACGGTGGACAAACATCGTAGAGCCGTCGGGGGCGTGCTGCATGAAGGCGACGTGAACCCATCGAGTCGGCGGGGCTTGAAGGTACGGCGTCCCGGTTTTCTGCCCCCCCCATTCATCGGCCGCGTGGAAGCCGATGGCAAACGTGTCTTTATCGCCGTAGAGTCCAGCCGGGCCATGCGGCAAATAGCAATAGTCGTGATGATCGTTGAGCCAGGCCGCCACGGCCAGCGAATGCCAGTGCCGTCGTTTGTCGATCAGGACTTGCCCCGATTCGATGCCCGGCGTGCTGCGAGGCTCCAATCCAAACCGTCGCCACTGCCCCGGCTGCAACGGCGCACCGTGCTGGCCTCCCTTGTCGGGCCAGAGAATCGCGCCACGCTGTAGATAGCCCGGCGCGTCAAACAACGGCCGCGGATCGAGTACCGGGTAACAGTCGGCATCGAGGCCCAACACTTCGGCGAACGATGAAAGAAGATAGGCCAGCGGCTTAAGCGGCCAGCCGTGGAGCGATGTTCGGCGGGTAATGCCGAGTCGCCGCAGCTCGGCCGCCGCGTCTCGAAAAGTGACGCCGAGGCCGTCGAAGATACGTTCGTAATCCGGGTCGTATTCGCCGGGCAAGTCGCCGTTGTACCACACTTCCACCGGGTACTCGCATCCCAACCAGCGGGCCATACGAACGGAAGTAAAGACGCCACAGATGAACCTCCATCCCCCGGCCGCGAAGACGATACCACGGCCGGTCATTGTTTCGGGCATCGCCGTTCGCTGTTCACTCACCGCCCGCAACGCCGTTTGCATCGCGGCATCGGTGGGCATTCCCGGCGGCAATGTGGACCGCAAAGCGTGATAGGAATCCTGTTCAATCGCCGACGCTGCTGGGATAACTTCGCGCCGGTCGGGACATTCGTCGCATACATGGACGCCCGCGACGAGCTTCGCCTTCCGCCACGGCACACATCGATCATGCAACTCACAGTCGAAAACATGACACCCGCATTGTGCCCATTCGGTTGGGGAG
>CAYXEY010000716.1:0-2974 GCA_964464105.1 uncultured Planctomycetaceae bacterium | reverse complement strand
TCCCGCACCGATCGTTCAGAAGTTTCTCGACGCAGTCAAGACGCTGCCGTCCATCAATCCGCGCACGCTGATCTGGAATCGCGAAGCCGCCAAGGCACGCTTGATCCCGCAAGGCCCCATCCCCACGACGCAGCCCGGTGAACGCGTACTTGAGCTGACCGAGCAGTATTACTACACGACGCGATATGGAACGCCGCTCGCGTACTCCCGCCCCATGCAGATACTCGCTGATTCCGGCGTGAGCACACTCGCCGGAGTGCGGATGCTCGACTTCGGATACGGCACCATCGGACACCTGCGCTTGTGGGCCACCTGCGGCGCGGACGTCGTTGGCGTTGAAGTCGATCCCACCACCGAGGCGCTGTACAGCCTGCCCGGCGACATCGGAGTCATGAAGGGCATCGGCGGCGCGCCTGATGGACGCATCCGGCTGGCGACCGGTCGCTGGCCGGCGGACAAATTGACAAACGACGTCGTGCGCGACGGATATGACATCATCATTTCAAAGAACACCTTGAAGCGCGGATATCTGCATCCGGAGCAGCCGGTTGACAAGCGCATGCTGGTTGACCTGGGCGTACCGGAAAAGGACTTCGTCGCGAAAGTGTTTGCGTCTCTCAAGCCAGGCGGGCGCTTCCTGATCTACAACATCTGCCCCGCGCCTGCACCGCCCGGAAAGCAGTACATCCCCTGGGCCGACGGTCGCTGCCCATTTGATCGGGCGATGTTGGAAGAGCAGGGATTCGAGGTGAAGGCCTTCGATCACGACGACTCGGACGCCGTCCGAACCATGGCCCGGGCGCTGAAGTGGGATAAGGCTCCGTCCCGTATGGATCTCGAGAATGACCTGTTTGCCCATTTCACACTGCTGGTAAGGCCAACCAACAAATAATTCGGAAGACGTTCGTTCAAGTCTCACATAACTCATTTATGGGGCTACAGTTGCAGCATGCCCAGGCGTGTTTCCCGGCCCCTGCACCATGAAATTCACGTCAAGGCGCGGATAAAATTTCATCTAAGTGCCTCTCAATCAGACATTTGCTGAAGCAATTTCGGCCCGGTTTTTCATTGTTATTTGCGAGTGGCGACATTAGATTAGTGGAGTCAGGGGAGCGCTCGTTCGCGCTTTCGCGCAGCCGATCCTGTGGGTGAGCCGTCCTGGTTGATGGAGAGATCGGTCGCCTGCGCATCCCTAACTGTTTGAGCTACATCAGGCACACGGAAACCGTTCGCTACGGGGGTTGCAAAAGGCGATCGGCGGAGGGTATGCAGTGCCGGATTGCATGCGTCATCGACACGCATGTTGCGCTTGTCAACAGCGACGGGCCGCGTTCACGCTGCTCGAGCTGTTGATTTCCATTGCCATTATCGCCCTGCTGATTGGTCTGCTGATGCCCGCCCTTGGGCGTGCACGCGAGCGGGCGCGGGCCACGGTCTGCACCTCCAATCTTCGCTCGATCACACAGGCCACCGCGATGTACGTCGACGATGACTCGTCGCACTTAATCCCCTGGTACACCTTCCCGCAAACCGAGGGATGCGATCTCGTTTCGAAGTACACGCCCTGGGTCTTCGGCGGCTTCACGGCCCCGACCCCCAAAGACGCCGACCTCGGCGCTGACAGCAGTCTTTATCCAGTGCATGTCCGCCCGCTGAACAAACTGCTCGCTCCGACCGCCGAGGGGTTTGGAACTCAGATTTCTGTCTTCAAATGCCCGAGCGATCGCAGTAGCAGCGTGCCGGCAGTGGACGCGTCCGATCCGGCCGGACGATTCGAGCTGATCGAGGATCGGGCCCGGCCCTCCTGGGCCGCCAACGGCAGCAGCTACACTTTGAATACCCGATTCATGGATGAATATGTCGCCATCGAAGGCGGCGAATTCCTGCCCAAGGATGCCAATCGATTCGGCCGCAAGTTGGCCCCGCATATGATCGGCGGCAAGGCTTCGGTGTTCGTGCTTTGGGCCGAAACCGACTTCTACAACACGACCTGCGGCGTCGACGACGAGACCGCCTTCAGCAAGGCGCCGGCCCTGCAAAACGGCCTGCACCAGGAGTTCGCCAAGTGGTCGGTCGCCTTCGCCGATGGCCACGTCGAATACAAATACTTCGACACGCGTTTGCCTTTTGGCCCCTCATGGACCGTCTGGCAGCCGCGCTGATCGCCGATCGATTTACAGCCCGTATATCGGCCCGAACTTCTCCGTCACATATCTGAGGAACGGCTTCACCGAGAGGGGCGCGCCCGTGATTCGCTTCACCAGCTCGGCCGCGCGGTAGCGCTGGCCGTGGCTGTGAATGTTCTCGCGCAACCATTGCAGCAGCGGGGCGAAGTTGCCGCGCGCGATTCGGGCATTGAGGTCGGGCATGTTCTGCCCCGCCTTGGCAAAGAACTGCGCTGCGTAGAGATTGCCCAGGGCGTAGGTCGGGAAATAGCCAAACGCGCCCATCGACCAGTGGATGTCTTGCAGACAGCCGTCTGCATCCGTGGATGGGCGAACGCCGAGCATCTCGGAGATTTTCTGGTTCCAAGCCTCCGGAATATCCTGGACTGAAAGGCGTCCGGCGATCATCTCCCGCTCCAGTTCAAATCGCAGGATGATGTGCAGGTTGTAGGTGACCTCATCCGCCTCGACGCGAATGAGCGACGGCTTGACCACGTTGATGGCCCCGTGGAATGCGTCTAGGGAAACGCCGCCGAGGGCTTGCGGAAACACAGCCTGGGCGTCGGGATAGAAATGCTCCCAGAACTCGCGCGATCGTCCGACGAAATTCTCCCACAGCCGCGATTGCGACTCGTGAATGCCGAGCGACACGGCCTGCCCCATGTTGGCGGCGCTCCGGTTCGACGCGGCGAGCCCACCCTGCGCCGACAGGATCACCGTCAGCGTGAGGCCGAGGATGGCGACGGCCACCATGACCTCGAGCAGCGAGAAGCCGCGGAGCCGGCGGGTGCCGAGGGGGCTGCCCATCA
>CAYXEY010000715.1:1243-2989 GCA_964464105.1 uncultured Planctomycetaceae bacterium | reverse complement strand
TGGGGGCCATGGCGACGGCCGTTGCGTCGCCATGCGGCGTGTGCGGCGCTCACGCTTTCGACAGCGCTTCGACCTTGCGGGGCGTACTCAGCAGTTCGCGCCACTTCCGCAGCGCGTCGAGCGCGATCGCCGCGGTGAACAGCAGCATGATGCTGGTCAGCACGCAGAGGATGCGCAGGAGGAGCACCTTGTCCGGCGCTGCGCCGGCAGCTTCGGCCCACCAGCCCTGCACATTGCGAATGCCGGCGACGAACACGGTTGTCAATACGAAGACGAATGGGATCCCCGTGCACAGGGCATACCGTCGCTTTGCGGCGTGAGTGAGCAGATAGGTGGTGCCCACGGCCAGCGCGATCGACGCGAGCAACTGGTTGGCGATGCCCAGCATCCGCCAGAGCGTATCCAGGCTGCCGAGGTACAGCAGGAAACCCCAGCCGAAACACACGGCGACACTCATGCCCACATTCACGAACCAATTCGGCTTGCCCGCATGGGCCGCGGCGTTGTCGCCCGGCGCCAGTCCCGCGAATTGCGCCGTGGTCTCCTGGAACACGAACCGCGCCACGCGCGTGCCAGTCTCCAGCAGCGTGAGAATGAACAGCGCTTCGAACATGATGACGAAGTGATACCAGTAAGACATCAGTTGCGACATGCCCGGCACGCTGGAGAAGACCTTGGCCATACCCACGGCCAGCGTGACCGCGCCGCCTGTTCGTCCGGCAAGTTTCTCTTCGGTTCCAGACTCCAGCGCTGCCAGCTCTTTCGGAGACAAATCCCAGCCTGATGCAGGTGAGTGTCGCGCCAGCAGCGCCTGATAGCTTGCCTGTTGCGCAGGCGTTTCCTGAGCGACATTGATCGCGAAGTAGTCGCCCGGCTCCAAGGCGCAGGCGGCGACCAGCGCCGTGATCGCGACGAACCCCTCCAGCACCATCGCTCCGTACCCAATCGGGCGAATCTGCGATTCCTTGTCGATCATCTTCGGCGTGGTGCCGCTGGCGATCAGCGAGTGAAATCCCGAAATCGCCCCACACATGATCACAATGCACACGAAGGGCCACAGCGTTCCCTTGATGACCGGGCCAGTGCCGTCGATGAACGGCGTGGTCGGGGGCATCTTCAGGGCGGGCTGGGCGATCAACATCCCCACCGCCAGCACCACCATTACGCCGATCTTCATGTAAGAGCTGAGATAATCCCGTGGACACATCAAGACCCACACGGGCAATATCGACGCGATGGCGGCATAGATCGGCAGCATGAGCTTGAGCGTGGTCGGCTCGAAGAGCAGGGCACCGGCCATCGACGACTTGGCAAACGGTGCGCCAAGAAACACGCCGGCCAGCACGATGCTCACGCCGATGGCCGAGGCCTCGACCACCTTGCCCGGCCGAATCTTGTACATCCATAGCCCGGTGATCAGTGCGGCGGGAATGGTGACAATGATGGTGAACATGCCCCAGGCGCTGTGTGAGAGCGCGGTGACCACCACCATCGCCACGCTCGCCAGTGTGCTCACGATGATGAACAGCGTCGCAATCGACGTGGTCACGCCGGTGACCGGGCCAATCGTCTTCCGCGCGATCTGCGGCAGCGACATGCCGTTGTTGCGCACCGACGCCCACAGAATGACGAAATCGTGCACCGCCCCCGCAAGACACGCGCCGATGAGAATCCAAACCAGCCCCGGCAGATAGCCCCATTGCGCCGCGAGCACCGGCCCGATCAGCGGCCCCGGCCCGGCGATGG
>CAYXEY010000715.1:0-1143 GCA_964464105.1 uncultured Planctomycetaceae bacterium | reverse complement strand
TAGCCCCATTGCGCCGCGAGCACCGGCCCGATCAGCGGCCCCGGCCCGGCGATGGCCGCGAAATGGTGTCCGAAGAGCACCCATTTGTTGGTTGGGTGATAATCGACGCCGTCGTTCAATCGATGCGCAGGCGTCGCACGGCCATCGTCCAACACAGCCACCTTCGCGGCGAGAAACGCGCCATAGAAGCGATAGGCCAGCGTGAACGCGGCCAAGCTGCCAAGAATGATCCAGAGGGAGTTCATACTCAATTCCCGAACATGTGATTGGATCAGTATAAACGAATGCCGCCCCGATCAGCGCCGGCCTGTCCCTATTGTTCCCTCTCCCTCGAGGGAGAGGGTTAGGGTGAGGGTGAAGCACTCGCGCATCTGTTCTCGATTCGAGAACGCCCGCAGACCTAGGAGCACACCGGTCAGTTGGATTTGTTGCATCTCGCTCCGCACCCTAGAATCGAATCCGCGACAAATGTAGCACGCATGCACCGGGAGCCTCGCCTTGAGTGATATGCCCGATTTCATCCAACCGGCAGGCCGCGGCTCAACGCCACACGCCTCGGCCGCCGCGCCGCCCATCATTCAGCTGCGTGGGCTCACCAAGAATTTCGGCAGTAAGCAGGTTTTGAATGGCATCAATCTAGATGTCCCGGCCGGACAGGTGCTCGGTTACCTGGGGCCCAATGGGGCCGGAAAATCGACCACCGTCAAGATCATGATCGGCATGATCGCCGAGTTCGGCGGACAGGCGAACGTCTGCGGCTTCGACGTCCGCAAAGAGCCGCTGGGCGTGAAGCGTCACATCGGCTACGTGCCCGAGGCCGGCGCGCTCTACGAAGCGCTGACCCCGATGGAGTTCCTCACCTTCGTGGGCCGGCTCTACGGCCTGCCCGAAGTCGCTGTCCGCCTAAGGGCACAGGAAATGCTCGCCCTCATGGGTCTGGCCGACGAGCTGCACAACCGCATGGCCAACTTCTCCAAGGGCATGCGTCAGAAGGTGCTCATCGCCGCCGGCATGATCCACAACCCCGACGTGCTCTTTCTTGACGAACCGCTTTCGGGGCTGGACGCCAATGCCGTGGTGACCGTCAAGGAGATCATCGCGCAGCTGGCGAAGCGCGGCAAAACGATCTTCTACTGCTCGCAC
>CAYXEY010000714.1:0-2997 GCA_964464105.1 uncultured Planctomycetaceae bacterium | reverse complement strand
AGGGCCCGACGTCGGTTTCTTCTCGTCATCCGCCCACAGCGGCAGCGAGACGCCGGCTGCCGTGCACAATATGGCGACTGCGATAAGAGGTTTCCGCGGCGTTGGGTGTTTATCGATCCGGGCCATGGGGGCTTTCCCTTGAGCAACGAGACTCATGGTGTCGTCAGTAAATCGAGAAATCGAGGAATGTCTCGACCATCAACGAGTCCGTCGCGGTCAATGTCGGCGTGATTGATGTCGCAGTTGGGATGCTCGATCTGATAAGCGACCGGATCGATCAGGGCCGTCGCGAGGGCTGACACGTCCTGTGCATTGAGTTGATTGTCGCAATTCACATCGCCGGCGATGCTCGGTTCGACGGTGATCATCAGCATCGGTCGGAGCTGCGGATCAAAAAAGTTGCGTGATTGAAAGGTGAATCCGAGGCTCGCGGTCATCGGCGACAGATGCAACGTAACGGTTTGCCCTGCGCGAAGGGACTGGGCGAATCCGCCGGAAATGGGCAAATCGCAGATACGCGGTCCATCAGAACCCGCGCCGGCAAGTTCACCCATCACCTGCTCAGGCGATTGGGTCAGCAGGAACTGCAGATGATTCCAGGTGAGGTCATCGCCGAGGCCGATGAGCGGATTGGTGGGGGTGCCCGATCTTTCGGTAAAGGTTGCGTTCGGCATCCAGGCGCATTGGGCGGGGCCCGCGCCGCGCGGAAAGAGAGGATTTTGCGGTGCGCCTTGTTCAGAGACTCGCAATTGCAAGCCGGTCAAGTTCCAGCCGCCGGCGGCATAGGTGGTGTTCAGCGTGGCGATGACGTCGGCTGAATCGAACTCGATCAACGTGTCGAATCGTCCGCGCGGTTCGCCGCTTGCGTTCACCGAGTTAATGCCCGCGATGCAGAGGCTGCCGGCTCCGCCGTAATTCAGGGTGGGGGCCTGCTCGCGAACGAATCCATCGCGACTTGCGGTTAGCGCGACGGTCTCTGCGATTGCGACGTTCGCAGCCAGCACGCTGATCATCAGAATCAATGCGACGAATGCGCGCGTGGGCATGTTCAATCGACGACCCCCGGGTCATGGCGCGCGTGCGGTCTCGGCCGAACGCGGTGGTCATCAATTGTAAGGGTCGAGCCGGTTAGAAGATGACGTCGGTGGTGGGGGCGCCAAAGAAGGCGGCGTTGATCATGGTGGCAAAGGAGTTGTAGCCCATCTTGACCACATACTTGAAGGGACCAAACGAATCGAGGGAGCAGCCGGTTCCGGCGGTGAGCAGGGCGGCCGTGAGGAGTAGGGCGAGGCACTTGGATGACTTCGATGATGTCTTCGTGCGCCAGGGTGAGGTGCCGCGCATGTGATTGACTCCTTAGATCAAGTGCCTTCGAAGTACCTTTGACCCAAATGATGGACTGCAAAGCTGTTTGAAGATCGGTTGATCGGTGAGCGAGTACAGAGGCTGAATTGGCCGGGGAAAAAGGGGTAGGATTTCAAATTTGAGATTTGAGATTGAAAATCATGCGAAAAGATTGCAGATTGTTGTGGTATGCGAGTCAATAATGGTTGATAGCGCTATATTGCCCACACTGGACCAGAAATATGGATTGTTATCGGTCCTTACTGCCTCAGGGTTGGCCCCTTCTCGTCGGCCAATCGCGCACTCCAATCCAACATCAATCACTCTCCCAGTCTGGTTGGACACTCTGCCATGGTGAATAATCTGGCGGCCCACAGTGCGCGATGCTGCGCCGAGGTTTGCCGGAATTCCACAATTACCGGGCCTGCATTGGTTTACGGAGCTTCCCATGCCCACTTTTCAATATGAAGCAATGACCGCCGCCGGACAGGAGGTCAAGGACGAACTTGACGCCAATACGTCTGAAGAGGCGATCACGAAAATTCGGGGCCTTGGTTACTTTCCAACCAAGGTCCGGCAGAAGGGTGGAAAGAAGCCTGGCGCCCAGGCGGCTCAGGGCGGCGGCGGCGGACGTCGTCGCGCCGGCGGCAAGGTCAGCGTGAAGCAGCTGACCCAGTTCACCCGGCAGTTGTCCACCCTGATGGACGCGGGTCTGCCCATTCTTCGTTCGATTCGCATCCTTGAACAGCAGCAGAAGCCCGGCAACCTGCGCGTCTGTCTGCGGCATATTTCGGAAGACGTCGAAGGCGGCGCCACGCTTTCGGAAGCGATGGCGAACCACCCGAAGGCCTTCGATCGTCTGTTCACCAACATGATCGCGGCCGGGGAGGCGGGCGGCGTGCTCGACGTCATTTTGCAGCGCCTTGCGGAATTCATGGAAAAAACTCAGCGGCTAAAGCGGAAGGTCATCGGCGCGATGATCTATCCGGCCGCCGTAGTTAGCTTCGCCTTGCTCATTGTCTCGGGCATCATGTATTACGTCGTGCCCAAGTTTAAGACCATCTTCGGCGACTTCGGCACCGAACTGCCCGGCCCGACCGTGTTCCTCATGGCCACGTCGGACTGGATGGTCGGACGGCGCGAAGTGGCCAAGGATAAGTTTGAAGATATGGCGGTGCCCGGCTGGGCAATCATGCTTCTTTCGCCCTTCCTAGTCATTGCGACCTACAAGATCACGGGACAGTTCAAGAAGGGCAAGTACGCGATGGACGTGATCAAGCTGAAGATCCCCATCCTCGGGGCGATTCTGGCCAAGACCGCCGTGGCCCGCTTCACGCGAACCCTGGGAACTTTGATTGCGGCCGGTGTGCCGATCCTCGAAGCGATTACCATTACCAAGGACACCTCGGGCAACGAGGTCTTCGTAACGGCCCTGGGACGCGTGCACGATTCGATCCGCGAGGGTGATTCGTTCGCCAATCCGCTGCGCGCCAGCAAAGTGGTCGACGGCATCGTGGTGAACATGGTCGACGTCGGTGAGGAAACCGGCGACCTCGACAAGATGCTCATCAAGGTCGCGGACAACTATGATGAGGAAGTCGAGACCATGGTGGCCGGTCTGGCCACGGTGAGCCTCGGCGGCGGCTGGCGCCT
>CAYXEY010000713.1:0-2998 GCA_964464105.1 uncultured Planctomycetaceae bacterium | reverse complement strand
TATCGAACTGTGCTCCTGCTGCGCGACATCGAAGAGTTGGATACCGAGCAGACCGCGCGGCTGCTGTCGAGTTCGGTAAACGCGGTAAAGACGCGGCTGCATCGGGCACGGCAAGCGCTGCGGACGCTGCTCGCGCCGCATTTCGCGGGGGAGGCGCTATGAGCCAGTACATCAAATGCAGCGAGCTGATCGATTTCATCGCCGGCTACCTGGACAATGAACTGACCGACGCCGAGCGGAGCGAGTTCGATCGACACCTCAACGTCTGTCCGCCCTGCAAGGTCTATTTGAAGACCTACGAAGAGACAATTCGCGCCTGCCGCGATGCCGAGCGCGGCGGCGCCGACGGCTGCGATTCAACAATGCCGATTCCCGAGGAGCTTGTCCGGGCGATCATTGCAGCACGAAACGCCCGACAATGACGCCGCGAGGCCCCATCTGGCGGCCCGTCCAGTCGCCGATTATCTTCATTTCACAGACGATGGATGGATGAAGGTCACAACCCGAGGGGGTTGATTCGACGATCATTCCGACGCGGAATTGCGCAATGAAGATCCTGGTCATCGGCGGCGGCGGACGCGAGCACGCCCTTTGCTGGAAATTGAGTCAATCGTCGCGACGGCCGAGGATTTTCTGCGCGCCGGGCAACGCCGGTACGTCGGCCGTGGCGGAGAATGTGCCGATCTCAGCCGATGATCTCGACGGACTTCTCGCTTACGCCAAGAAACAGAGGATCGACCTCACCGTGGTCGGTCCGGAAGAGCCGCTTTGCGCCGGAGTCGTTGATCGATTCAACAGCGCGGGCCTTCGCGTCTTCGGGCCCAATGCAGCGGCGGCGCAGATCGAGGGCGACAAGGCCTACGCCAAGCGGCTGATGCGCGAGTGCGGCGTGCCCACGGCTGAAGCACGCGTGTTCGAGCCCACCGATCAGGAGATCGCGCGGCGCACGGCCCGTCAGCGGCAGGGCAACCCCGACGCCGTGCGCGATCAGGATCTTCCCGTGGGATACCAGCGCGGATACGACCAGGCCATTGATTACGTATCCACGCGCGATTACGGACTCGTTGTAAAGGCAGCGGGGCTGGCCAAAGGCAAGGGCGTATTCGTTCATCCCGATCCGAACGATGCCAAGGCGACGCTCGAAGACCTGATGCTCAATCGCTCACTCGGCGCGGCCGGCGAACGCGTGGTCATCGAGGAAATGCTGACCGGCCCCGAGGTCAGCGTGATGGCCATGGTCGATGGAAAGAACATTTACATTTTGGAATCCGCCGCCGATCACAAGCGGTTGGGCGAGCAGGACACCGGTCCGAACACCGGCGGCATGGGGGCCTACAGCCCGAGCGACGCGCTGACCGAAGAGGTGTTGAAAGTCGTCGAGCGCGATGTGTTCGTGCCGATCGTGGATGGCATGGCCCGCGAAGGCGTTACCTACAAGGGCGTGCTTTACGCCGGCATGATGCTCACGGCCGGCGGTCCGCGGGTGCTGGAGTTCAATGCCCGGCTGGGCGACCCTGAGACGCAGCCGCTGATGATGCGGCTCAAGAGCGATCTGATTGACGTCATTGAAGCAACCATCGACGGGCGGCTTGATCAGATTGATCTAACCTGGGATCGCGATTGCGGCGTGTGCGTGGTGATGGCCTCGGGCGGATATCCGGGCGACTATCAGACAGGATTATCAATTACCGGCCTCGAAGAAGCTGCGAAGGTGCCCAATGTGCAGGTGTTTCACGCCGGCACCAAGCTGGTCCATGGTTTCCCGGTCACGGCCGGGGGACGCGTGCTGGGTGTAACCGCTGTGGGCGACAGTATTCAGCGCGCCGCGTCACGAGCCTACGAGGCCGCGAAGTGCCTTCATTTCGAGGGGGCGTATTTCCGCGGAGATATTGGGTTGCGCGTCAGCGGGCGATAATTATCGAAGAGCATGCGAGTCATGAAATAGCCGACTAACGCGGAACGGGGATCGCGGATCGCGGAACACGAAAAAGCTCTCCGACTTATTCCGCGATCCGACTTCCGCGTTCCGCGTTTGACTCCATTACGAGCGGCTGCCCGGCACTGTGCCATCGGCGTATTCGTTGAGCCATTCCGGCGGAACTTCGATCTCCGTGATGAGATCGAGCGTGTGCGGGGCGGACTCGGGCGTCAATTCGTAAAGCACGGTCTTTCCGATTTCGCGGCGGAACAGGTTGAGGCCTTTGTCCTTTGGAACAACAGGCGGGGTGTCTTTGTCGATGCGGTCCACGAAGACCATCGACTTGCTGCCGCGGTCTTCCAGCAGCAACACCGTGGTCTTGGGCGTGATCGAATTGACGTAGTGAATGCCCAGGCACTTCACATCAGGGCTTTGTGCCAGGATCAGGCCCTGATCGAATCGCTTTTTGAAAGTGGCGGCGAACTGGTGGTCGTTCTTGCAAAGCCAGAGCGGCTTGAAGCCGGTGCGGACCATCTCGTCGTAGGCCTCGGTCAGCGTGCGACGCTGGGTGACCCAGTTGACCGGCTCGTCGACGCTGCCCTCCCGCGTGAAGTACCAAACCGCGCCAATGGCCAGCGCGACAGCCGCAGCCATCGAAAGTGCGGGGGCCAGCCGCTTGAACAAGGGAACTGACGCGGCGCCGGCCGAGGCGGCCACGCGGCCGGGCGTCAGGCGTCCGTTCAACTTGCTCATCAGTTGTTCGACGTCGGGAACGGGGTGGCAGCGTTTGATACCGGCGTCGATTTCGGTCTGAAGCTGAACCTGGGCGCGGAGGGCCTCGTCGCCGGCGAGGCGATCCTCGAAGGCCGCGCGGGCGCGAGCATCGAGGCGATTGTCGAGATAGGCCTCGAGCTGCTCGTGAGGTTCGTTGTGTTCGCCGGACGCCATGTTCAGTTCGCCTTTGAGTCCTCGTACAACTAATGTCCCTTCGGGCCGCTCTTCTTCAGGCCCGCGTAATCTGTCAACTGCTCGCGTAGATACGTTCGCGTGCGATGCACGTGGCTCATCGCGGTGCCTTCC
>CAYXEY010000712.1:0-3009 GCA_964464105.1 uncultured Planctomycetaceae bacterium | reverse complement strand
ATCACTGGCGCGAGGAGCAGAACTTCTACGGCATTTATGCGACGTACAAGGGCATCAAGCAGCACCAATGGGAGTTGTATTTCCTCGGCCTGAACGATCGCGGCGACTTCGTGAATGCCAACTCTCGCTTCGGCGATCTGAACGTCTACACGATCGGCAGCCGATTCTCCGGCGGCACGGGGAATTTCGACTACGACTTCGAAGGCGCCGGACAATGGGGCAAGTGGGCCGGCGATGAAGTGCACGCCTGGATGTTCGCGGCCGACGGTGGCTACACCTTCAAGGGTGTGCCCATGACTCCGCGCATCGGGACGGGATTTGACTTTGCGACCGGCGACGACACGCCGCGCGACAGCAGCCACGACACCTTCAATCAGCTATATCCGCTGGGCCACGCACACCTCGGCTTCATCGATGACGTGGCCCGCGCAAACATCATCGCTCCGAATCTGAATGCAAGTTTCAGGCCGCACAAGGATGTCATGGTGAAGGCCAGCTGGTATCACTTCTGGCTCGATTCCAATCTCGATGCGCTCTACAACGCCGGCGGCAACATCCTGCGGCGCAATACGACCGGTTCATCGGGCAACGATGTCGGCGATGAACTCGATATCACCGTCAACTGGCAGGTGGACGTCCATTCATCCTTCCTGCTCGGCTGGTCGCACCTCTGGCCGAACAATTTCATCGAGTCTTCCGGTCGAAGCCAGGATGCGGACTACGTCTACCTGCAGTACACATTCAAGTTCTGATTGGCTCGTGGCATGGGGCCGTAGCCAGGACTTTAGAACTTCATTTGTGCCCGCAGTCCGTACACCACCGCCACGTCGCGATCGCCGAATCCCGCGCCGGGATCGATGATGGTCTGCAGGCTGGGCGTGATGTTCAGCCAGGGCGTGACTTCGAAGTTGTAGAACAGCTCGGTGCCCTGCTCGGCGTCCATACCCAGCGCCACCGGTAAGTCGTCGGTCGCGTTGATCATGTAGTAGCCGAGGCCCCAGGTATCCTTGTCGCGGCCCGGAATGGATCCCTTGCCGCCGATGCCGATGCTGTAGAACTCCTCGATCGGATTGGATTCGCCGGTCGACCAGCCGAAGCGACCGAACAGGCCGAAGCCCTGAGTGGGATCCTCCTGCTCGGTGTAGAGGAATTGATCGAAGTTGTAGTAAATGCCCCAATCATCCGGACGCCTGTCGGGGCCGTCGGCCCTCAATACAGAATTGCCCAAGCGAAGCTGGCGAAATGATCGGCCAATCTTGGGAAGCCTGAATGGTCCGGCGTGCTTGGGAATCAAGCCGAGACTCTGAATGCTGGCCGGCATCTGCAGCCGCGGGTCGCCGGCAAAGTCGATGAAGTCGCGCGAAGTCCAGAACCAGCCGAAGCGCTGGTGGCCCGGCTTGCCAAACGGATTCACCTTAAATGTATATTCTTGTAATATTGAGTACCATTCGCGGTCGTGGAATGCCGTGTTGAACCCGGTCATCTTCACGGCACCGTCGGGATCGTTGTCGGCGATGAAGGTGTTAATCGTGAGCCATTTCGTCGGCAGAAGCACGACGCCTGCGGCCATCGTGGTGTAAGGCGCGCCGGGAAACAGAATCGGGTTGATTCGAAAAGCCGCGTTGAGAAATTGCGTTCGCTCGCTGTGTGCAAATACGTTGTCATCCCCCATCATCAGGTCAATCTTGCCTGCCAGGATGACAAACTTTTCGGAGAGCGCCTGGGCTATGTAGAACTCCGAGAGCGTCGTGTATCCGCTGTGATTGGGAATCGGCAGCAGCCCGTCGAAATTCGCCGGACCGAAGGAGCCCACCTTGGGGTTGATGCTCTGACCGAATTGAGTCTCGCCGCGCAAGGTGATAAGCCCACCCGGCCAGAGCCCCATGCGGGCCGTATCGAGCCTGATCTTGTAGTCCGCCGAGCCGGAGTAGCGAAACGCGTTGGTGGTGTCCTTTCCACCATGTGCGTTGCCCTGCATAACCTGGGTCAAAGTCAAACAGGATGCCGTTGTCAGCCAGTTCGGTGCGAACGCCGCCCCAGTCGCCGGTCAGGTAACTCCGTTCAAGCAAGTCTCCGCTGTAATCGGGCAGATCGTGAATGATTGATTGCAGGGCCATCGGCTGACTGGTCGCGGATGGCGAAACATCTCCGTCAGCAGGCTGCACGTCGGTCGATTCGTCGTGAGCATGCTGGGCGTTAGCACTTCGAATGCCGCTGAGCCCCGTCAACAGGGTGAAGGCGGTTAGCGCAATTCGTCGGCGGATGTTCATCGGAATGTCCTCAAGCCTGATTCGTCGGAGGCGAATGTCCGGCACGACAGGCACACGTCGCCCGCAGCCATCTGGATGTCATCGGTCGAATATTCTGGACCGTTGTAATACGGACAGAGTGTCAACGCGCGGGATCAGCCTCCGTTGACGCCGCCACATTCACGATGGCGACCTCGTCGCAGCGTCCACTCGCGTCGTAATGCACGCGACAGTACTGGGGGCTGCCCACACCCTGCACGATCTGGGCGTCGTACAACTGGCAGATCATGCCTGTCACATCACTCTTTGCCGTCACCAGCGGCGCGCCCATGCCCAGCGCGGCCTGGCATTCCTGCGGCGACTTGCCCTTCACCTTTTGATCGAGGGCCAGCTTCCTCGCGATCTCGACGCCCGTCGCATCAATCTTCACTTTTGAAATTGAGGTGATTCTCGCCCGTGACTCTTCGACGACATAGCGCTGATTTCCGAGTACATCCATGGGAACCGGATACGTCCACCAGGCCCGCGACCCGCGCACTTCGCGCCAGGTATCCATGGGCTGCCCGAGCTTGGCCGACGCGTCCGCCACGGGCTTGCCGACCAGTTCCTGCCCAAGGCTCTGCGCCTCGACCGAATCGACCGCTTTGCCGACCAGTTGCACGGCCAATCCAGTCGGCGAGTTGCACCCCACGGCAAACACTGCAACCATGGCACATCCAAATAAGACGATGGCATTCTTTGATATGGACTTCATGCTCGT
>CAYXEY010000711.1:0-3013 GCA_964464105.1 uncultured Planctomycetaceae bacterium | reverse complement strand
AGTCGAAGACCACGGCTACGGACTGGTCACCTTTTTCAAAGCGCCGGGCGACTTTACGATTCAACTCTATCAGCCCAAGTATACGAAATAGGACGCCATGCCACCCAGCGACAAAGCCTACTTCGTTCATCCGACAAGTTGTGTCGATGAACCCGTATCCATTGGTTCGGGAACAAAAATCTGGCATTTCTGCCATGTTTCCACCGACGCAACAATCGGACACGACTGCTCCATCGGACAGAACTGCTTCGTGGCCGGCGGCGTGCGGATCGGCAACGGCTGCAAAATTCAGAACAATGTCTCGATCTACGAAGGCGTTGAACTGGAGGACGGCGTGTTCTGCGGACCGAGCATGGTGTTCACCAACGTGATGAACCCGCGGAGCGAAGTGAGCCGAAAAAGTGAATATCGCCGCACGCTGGTGCGCCGAGGTGCGACCATTGGCGCCAACGCGACGATTGTCTGCGGCGTAACATTGGGGCAGTATTGCTTCATCGCTGCGGGGGCCGTCGTGACCCGCGACGTGCCCGACTTCGCCCTCATCGCCAGCGTTCCGGGCGAGTTGAAGGGCTGGATGAGCAAGCACGGCGAGCGACTGACCGTGGATGCAACCGGCGTAGCAGTCTGTCCGGCAACCGGTGAGCGGTATCGACTCACCTCGCCGAACAAATTGATCAAAGAGTGATGGGGTGCCACTGGCTGCTTGTCAGCCAGTGAGCATTCGAGCAAGACCCGGTCAACCAAGAGTTGCGAATCACGACGTGGCTCCGCGTTCGCACTGGCAGGCAAGCTGCCAGTGGCACCCTCATTGGCAATGGAACCCAATCCCCGCCCTATGGCTTCGGATGCGCCTTGAAGAATTCCCACAGCGTATCCGTCGCGTTGATGCTCATGCTGCCCTGATCGGCCAGCAGCCGCGGCTTGATCACGCCCGGCCAGGCGTGGCCCTGGCCGATGACGGTGTACAAAATGACATCCGCATAATTTCCTTGAGCCGCATGAGTCTCCTTGATGACATCGCCCACGGCGCTGGTCTCGGTCACGCCGAACGCCGCGGCCCCATTGGCCGTTACCCAGAACTTGGTGGACTCGGCCGCCGAGATATCGATGCGCCCCTTCACGAAACCGGCCTGCGTCTCGCCGCCACCGTAAAGCACATGCTTGTCCTCGCTGCCGTGGAAGATCATCACGGCAACCGGCGAGGCAGGCTGCGCGGGAATATCGACCGGCGCCGAAGCGCTCTGCTGGCCACCGATCGAACCCGCCACCGGCCCAATCGCCGCAATCAGATCGGGCCGCGCCGCCGCCAGCCGGTGGGCCATCATCCCTCCGTTGGACATGCCAGTCGCAAAGACCCGCTTGCGATCAATCGATACGACCGTATCAATGTCGTCCACCATCGCGGCCAGGAACCCGACGTCATCGACGTTCGTTCGCTCTGGCTGTCCGCAACAGTAACCCGCATTCCACGCCCGGTTCACTCCGTTGGGATACACCGCGGCGAAGCCCTCGGCGTCGGCCTTCTCACTCCATTGGTAGTGCTTCGCCGCGCCCTTCGAATCGCCAAAGCCGCCATGCATCATGATTACCAGCGGCAATGGGTGCGATCCGTCGTAACCGGTCGGTACGTGCAGAATGTAGGTGCGTGTGCGTCCGCCGTGCTGCATGGAGCGATCGTGATTGCCCGCGGCGATCACCACCGGCGCGGAAGTTGTTGGATTCTCGGGGGTCTTGAAACAGCGCGCACCCAAAAGCAGCGGGAGCATCATCGCGCTGGCAAGCGCACGGCGGCATAACATGGAACCAGGTTTCGGCATTTCGCTGACCTCGATGAAAGACACAACAGCTTAACGGTTCGACGTGTGCTTCATTGCGGACATTTGGCGCCGATTCTATGCTGGCAAATCCCCTTCTCGGACGCGATTGTGCAGCCACGCCAGGGACGCGTGCATGTCTCGGTACTTTCCCGCCGTGGTCCGCTCCGAATCGGTCCAGCGGCGATGCGTGAAGGTCGCATTGAGAATCGCCGCCAACGCTTCAACGAACCGGCGGGCCGCCTCATCCATGTCCATGGCTCGCAGGGCGCAGCCGCCCCAGGTCGCACAGGGCTGTTCATCAAAACGGGTCGCCAACATGATCGAACCGTGCTGCAGGATTGAGGTCCGGGTCCGCCGCTGGGCGGAGCCGGCCAGTTTGTCAAACGTGCCGCCCTCACGATCGACCACCACGTCGAAGCCCGATCGGCGCGCGAAGCAGAAAAAAGGCCCATGTTGCGCGCGATGACCGGGATCCACGCCAAAGCGTGATGTGACGTCATGCTCGCTGTGCATGCCAATGGTTGTAGAAACCGGCAGCGTGTCGCCGACGGCCTGCGAGATGGCCTGATGAACCATTGCGTAGAGATTGTTCGGCTTTCCCGCGATCAGCGGATGGTTGATCGGAAGGACCAGCGAGTAGGTTAGTTCAAGATCGTGCAAAATCGCCCCGCCGCCAGTCGATCGCCGAACGATGGGCATCTCACGAAGCTGTTTGCGAAGCGGCTCGATCTCGTTGACACCCTGAAAATACCCGAGCGAAATCGTCGGCGCAGACCAGCCATATGTGCGCAGGACGGGCCGCGAAACCTCGGTCGCCAGGCGCAACAGGGCCTCGTCGCGACCCATGTTCTCCGCCCCGGGCAGGGCCGGATCCTGAAGGTAGTCAAACGTCAACACGAAGAGATGTTAGCCGCGATTGGTGGCAAACAGAATGTGTAATCACTGCCACCAGATCAGTCGCGGACGCAGGATGAAGAATGCGGCAAGGGCCAGCAGGACCGCATGCAGCGGCTTGGTGGCCAGGAAGATCAGGCCCACGGCCAGGAGACACACAAACAGTCGAAGTTCCTTGCTCATCGCCAAATCCTCCGCTACCGGCATGACGCACGGATCATGCCCGGCGAGGTCGATTGGGCCGTCCGTCCGGAAATGAATGGCGAGTTGTCGGCCTCATCTGCTGAGGTCTGGGAATATCG
>CAYXEY010000710.1:0-3016 GCA_964464105.1 uncultured Planctomycetaceae bacterium | reverse complement strand
ATCCCGGAAGCTAACGGAACCAACTTGTGGCTGACCAAAACACGCGTCTCATCGACAACTGTCTCGTCCGTGAAGCTCTCATTGGGCTTGACCTCAAGGAGTGTGCTGTTGATGGCATCTTGACCGGGTGGTTGCATGGTGAAAGCCGTGCCCGCCTTAAATGGCCCATGAATGTGAATTGATTCAATACCGGCGTTCCAGTCTTTCCACCGCGCCACATCAGCAAAAAGCTCCCATACCTGCGCGGGAGTGGCGGACGTTTCGATTACTTCTTCATGAGTCCACATAGCTCTCTCCACGCCTGTCTAACGCCTGAGCCCAGCCGCCGGCAGCTCGCGCAGCGCGCTGACGTCCGGCCGCAGCGAAATGTTACATTTTCTGCTCTTGCAGTGACGCACGATAAGTCTCGATCTGTGGTCGAAGTGATTCGAACCTGTCAATGCTGTCCTGGCTCCAAACATCCTTGCGCTCGTAAAACTCGGCGTAGCTCTGCGCGCTGTCAGGCAGCGTCACCCAGGGTTGTTTTGATGCCGTGAAAATGTGGACATCTGGTGGAAGAACATCCGGATTGTCGAGAGTGCCAACCCGAACGAACTTGGTGAGATGGCCGCTCCCGGCATAGTGACTCCAAACAGCTACTGCGCAATCGCGACAGCGAGCAATCCGCTGACCGGCACCACTGCTTGACGGCGCTACGATGACCTCGGGCTCGTCACCGAGGCTGATGACACGATCGGTCTCGATCATGGCATTAAGTGCGAAGGCCGCGCCGGTTTCACGTTGACACCACCGGCAATGACAACAGTGCACGACGAGTGGGGCAGTAAGCATGCGGTAACGAACTTTGCCGCAATCGCATCTGCCCTCAATTGGATACGCACTAGCCATGA
Organism: uncultured Planctomycetaceae bacterium; assembly: GCA_964464105.1. Taxonomy (GTDB): domain Bacteria; phylum Planctomycetota; class Phycisphaerae; order UBA1845; family UTPLA1; genus CAYXEY01. The sequence goes on along the minus strand of CAYXEY010000710.1, from coordinate 2,126 downwards.
AACCCTCCCGCAAGTCTAACGCCCGAAATAAGCGGCGCGAACCCGCGTAGCGGGTTTTGGACGGCACTGCGCCCGCACCTCAACGACTGCTTTTCCGACGGTCGGGGGTTCCAAGAAATGCAGCTATGTACCACTTTCTTGTTGGCACTAATTTCGAAATTTTGCGTCACCGAAGTCCGGGCACACTTCCACTGACTCTGGATTCAGGGCTCGGTGTCGGCTATCTGCCAGCCAGCAGTCACCAAAGATGGAGCAGTAGCAGTACGAGATGGATGTGCCCGGGTTGCGAATCGCGGCCTGGAACGCCCGCGCGAGGGCGGGGCTGCTAACATGTATCAAGTCAATCTTCTGCCCGGGCCGGAGCACGCTGTCGCTGATGGAATTGCGTCCGATCTGATCATTGAGAGTCCCGCCAAGACGTGTGACCGCGTCATCCCAATCAGACACCGGCTCACCATCGATAACGACACGTACCGATCGTACGAGCGCCGGCCCGACTCCGGCATTTGTGAACGAGAGTGTAAAGCCAGCCGTGTCGCCCGAATCAAAGTCTGCAGTGGATACTTGAACGAAAGGCCAAACAGCCGCAGACGTTTGCTGACGCACCGCGCTGGACTCCGTCAATGCCGCATAGAGTGCCACGAGTGCAATGAATGTACCCACCACAGACAAGACTGTTTGCCAGAACGACAAGCGCAAGAACGCTCGCCCAGTGCTAGAGGGATCTGGTGCAGGAGCCACGTCTGGCACCCGCTCCTCCCGTGGCCCTCCTTCTTGTTCGGACAGCTTGCTCATCTCATTCGGCATGTATCAGCCTTCAGGAACGCGTCTTCATAGCGCGTTCCCACACCTTCTGTCTACTTTTCGAAATCCGCCGATTTCTTGGCCCTATTTAGCTTGGCCACTCCACCAAGCAACCCCCAAAAGAAAATTCCTATCCCAGACAGAACACGCCGTCGACAGGCACTCGTCGCGGAACTTGCCGTTGAACGACTCGTTGGCCCCATTCGGCCAGGGTTTGCCGGGGTCGAAGTGCACGGTGTTGATGTTAGCAGCGTGCAGCCATCGCAACACCGCTCTTGAGACGAACTCGGGGCCGTTGCCGGCAACCGCCGTGGGCGCGAGGCCGCGACGCGTCGCCGCTGCGTCTCGCGGTGGCAGCCGTGGCTGATAGCTCACCGTGGATCGCGCCACGCTCAACAGCGCGCACGCTCGTCGCACCGATCGACCCCGTTGACACACGTAGGCGATCTGTTGGCGACGAACCCGCGCGCTCATCATTTTTTGCGGCAACTTCCTTCAGGATCTCAATGTCCAGATCCCGCTCCGCGACCAATTTCTTGAGCCGACTGTTCTCGCTCTCCAACTGCCGCAGCCGCCCTACATCGACCGCCTCGAGCTGCCCGAACCGCTTGCGCCACGCATAGATCGTGGCATCGCTCACGCCCTGCCTCTCGGCCACTTCTGATACCGGCGTCTGGTCCGCCTCGCGCAGAATCTGCACTATCTGCTGTTCCGAAAATCTCGTCCTCTTCATGGTTTCCTCGCTTCCCGAAGAACCATCTTCCAAAAGTTCTAGCTGGACCGAAGATCGACCAGCAGGTCAGCTGGGCTTGACCCATCTTTGCACTGCATCAACAGAGTCGAACGGACCACTGTTGAAGCAAAGCCTTGCCTTTGGTGCAGACTCATGGAACGTGTTTACCAAGGCTTCAAAGAGATGTAGGTATTCCGGGATCGTGCGCACCCCGGCGCCAATTAGAACGCAATCGCGTGGCTTCGCTGCCAGAAGCGCCTTGAGCGAATCGGCGGCCGATTCAGAGCTCTTGATCAGGCCAAGCTCAGCGTCGTAGCCGAGCGCCTCCAGTTTCGCTCGGTCACCTTCAAGCCCCGCAAGCAGCTTCTCGCGGGTAAGCCCAGACCACTTGCGGTAGTCGACGACATCTGGATGCCAGCCAACGAGAAGCACAGCCTTCCTTTCGGTCATGGGTTCTCCTTCATAGTTGAGATACAGCCAAGATCTGGATGGGCGACCTAACGCCAGCGATCAGCGGCCGCGTGTTGATCTGTCAGTGGAGTTGACCCGCTTTCGTGGACGGGTGGTTTTCTAAATTCTCACTCCCTGT
>CAYXEY010000709.1:0-3019 GCA_964464105.1 uncultured Planctomycetaceae bacterium | reverse complement strand
AGGTCGTGTACCCACCAAGCACGCCGATCAGAATAGCCGAGCGGTAGTCATCGCGAATGAGAATCGGCCCCATAAACGCCGTCGCGAGAAAGCCCATGACGAAACAGCCGGATACATTGACGAGCAGTGTTCCGATGGGAAAGGTCGATCCCCACCAGCTCTGCACGAGTCCGCCCAGCCAGTAGCGGAGCAGCGATCCGCTGCCGCCTCCCAGGAAGATTAGCATGGGTTTGGCAAGGGAGACCGTTTGATCGGACATTGCAGGCTCCTACCGTGGACCGGGCTGGATCCTCTCGGGTAGGAGTCATCAGGTCGCGGCGCTCTGAATTATTCGCGCCGACCGGTTGATGGCGGACTCCATCGCCACATGAATAATAACTCTCTTTCGCACCCGTTGCCACTTTTTCAGTCCTTGCATTTCCCGGCTCGGCCGGCGGAACACCTCGTCGCCCGTCCAATCGGGCTGGCGCGTTACACTGAATGCACAAAGGGTGTGCGATGGCCACGACTCACGCGAGCTTGTTGATCCGGGTGAAGTCTCCGACGGATCAATCGGCGTGGCGGGAATTCGACGAGATCTATCGGCCCATGCTCTTCCGCTTCGCGAAGGCGTGCAGGCTGCGCGATGCCGACGCCGACGAGATCGTGCAGGCATGCATGGTTGCAGCCAGCCAGCATATCGGCTCGTTTGAATACGATCCGTCGAAGGGACGATTTCGCGGATGGCTCAAGACGCTGGTCAATAATCGCGTGCGGAACCTGATGCGCGACCGGCACGATCAGCCTGCCGAGTCCGCGGTGTTCAATCGCGCAGATGCCCGCGAGGAATCGCCGGAGGAGATCTTCGATCGCGTGTGGCGGCAGGAGCACTTGCGGCATTGCCTGATTCGCGTTCGTGAAGAAGTCGAGCCGTCTTCATTCGCGGCGTTCGAAGCCCTGGTGTTGCAGCAGCGGCCGGTGGAAGAGGTGTGCACCCAATTTGGGATGAACGCGAATCAGGTGTATCTGATCAAGTCGCGGCTGACCGGTAAAATCCGCAAGCACATGATGGCCATTCTGGGCGACGACGAGAGCGAGGCGTAACCGCTACAATTCGACTCGCTCGCCACTGCTCAACAGACACCTTCCGAATGTCCACCCGAATACGCCTGAACCGATGCGATTATCACTTTCTCACGCTGCAGCGCGGCGCGAAAGACGCGACATCGTGTCGATTCAAGGCGACGATGGGGTTTGATGTCGCGGGCGAAATCGCAGTCGACAGCTTGCGAATGCGCATGTTGGAAGTCGTGCGCGACATGCCCGTGCTGGCCGGACGGTTGCGATACAGCATGGTGTTGGCGCGTCCGGCGTGGGAGGTGGGTGAATCGCCGCACATCCCTGACGACGCATACCGATTTGAAGATTTGACCGGCGCGGCGGATTCCAATGCAGCCGCCGATGGGGCCATGGAGCGGGCGGCATCGGGCGCAATCGATCTCGCGAAGCCGCCGATTGTGCGCCTGCATCACGTTCGCACGCGCGAGTTCGATCGCGTGCTGCTGACCTGGCCGCATCCGCTGATGGATGGGCAGGGAGGGTATGAGGTCGTGCGCAAGATCGGGCGCGGGTCGAACGGGGTCGAGGCGGAGGCGCCCGCGCGCTCTTCGAAACTCTCTTTCGAAATGCCGCCGGGATTGCGGTTGATTCGGGCTGTGCGCGGCTTTCGCGCGCAAAGAGCCGTGAGCCGCATTCAAACTCAATTGCCGCCCAGGGGAACGATCGATCCTTCGGGACGCGTGCGCTTCGCGCGCCGCCTTGGCGAAGGCGGTTCATTCGAAACGATCGCGGCGAAGGCGAAGGGTCTCACGCCGGCCGGTCCCGGCTTGTACGCCCGTTATCTCGCGGCCTGCACCCTCCGCGCATTGAGACGCCTGTATGATAAACACGGCTGGTCCACGCCGAACTACGCCATTTCATTTCCGATGCGTCCGGGTGGTATGTCGGCGGTCAATCAACGGCTCGGTAATTACCTCGTCTCCGCGGCATTGCAGGTTCAGCACGATGTCGCGCTCGACTGGCCGACGCTAAGCGCGGCCATTTCGCGGCAAGTCACTGCGTTCTCCACGACCGGTGCCGACAGAGACCAATGGGAACTGCTCGGTGTCGCGGGCATGATGCGTCCGGGTCAGTATCATGCCATGATGAAGTCAAATGTCGCGATGACGCCACTCATTTCGGGGTACTCCTATTTTCAGGCCGAGGACGATCAGCCCATCGAACAATTCGCCGGGCGGCCGATTGTGCGCACGTTATTCGGCGGCGTGGCCACGGTGCCGCCCGCATGGAATCCCGCCTTCTGGCGGCTTGGCTCGCGAATCTCGATGACGCTGGCCTGGCCCGTGGGCTTCGTTGACGACGATTTATCGATTGAATTCGCCGACCTGATCGAACACGAAGCCCTCGGTTTTTCATAGGTTTGCCCGCGCCGGCGCGTTTCTATCGGACTCTTTTTCGATGGAATTTCGCAATCCGGCTTGTCTGCATGCATCCATCGGGGTTTAATAGACGTGTGCGGTCCGGGCGGCGGTGCGCTGCGATCCCTTTGGCCGCATTTGTCGTCATCAATATTCAATCTGGCTATTCGCCTTGATGGTGGGAATTTCATGCCTCACGGGTTGACCTTACGTTTTCACGGGACGCGGTATCTCCTCCTCGCGGCCATCTTGGCCTGCGGCGGCTGCAACATTTTCGGCGGCGGGCCGGTGCCCAATCCGTTTCCGCCGATTCCGGATGCCGGCGTGGTGGTTCAGGTGCGCAACGAGATCGGTGTCATTGTCGATGTGACGATTGTCTATACAGATGACGGCGTTGAAGTCCGCCGAACCAATCTTGTCGTCGAGGCATCGAGCGGCAATCAGTTTGTAGAGATTGAGAAGACCGTCGTCGATCGCATCATCGCGCTTGCGGTTGTTTCAGGCAGGAACACCACGCTGCCTTCCAATCTGAAGGTCGGCGATCCACTCTTCGCCAAAGTCTT
>CAYXEY010000708.1:0-3023 GCA_964464105.1 uncultured Planctomycetaceae bacterium | reverse complement strand
TATCCCTGTGTACAGATCAAGACCTGCGGCGAAGATGTCGGACTGCCCGCCGGCGTGATGGGCAACAGCGAAGTGGGCCATCAGAACATCGGCGCGGGCCGCATCGTCGATCAGGAGCAGATGCGGATCACGCGGACGATCCGCGACGGCTCGTTTTACAAGAACGAAACCATCGCCGCCGCTTTCGAGCATGCCATGCAATCCGGCGGCATGGTGCACATCATGGGCCTGGCCAGCGATGCCGGCGTGCACTCGGCGCTCGAACATCTGTACGCCCTGCTCGAATTCGCCAAACGTCGCAATTTCCCCGGTTACCGCGTGCAATTCCACGCCTTCGGCGACGGGCGCGACACCGCACCTCAATCGGGCATCAACTTCATCCGCCAGATCGAGAGCCGCATGGCCGAGATCGGCGTGGGCCGCGTGGCCACGGTCATTGGCCGGTATTACGCCATGGACCGCGACAACCGCTGGGACCGCGTGGAGAAGGCCTATCGCCTGCTCACGGCAGGCAAGGGAAAGCAGGCCGCCAGCGCCACGGATGCATTCCAACAGTTCTACGATCATCCGACCGATGCCACGCGACACGGCGACGAATTCATCGAGCCGACCGTCATCGGCGAATCACACCCCATTTCCGCCGGCGACTCTGTCATCTTCTTTAACTTCCGCGGCGACCGTCCGCGCGAGCTGACCCGTGCATTCGTCTTCGACACGTTTCCATTTTCCATCACCGACAAAGACGGAAGTCTGCACGAGCACGGCTTCGTCCGCGAGTCGCGTATCAAGGATTTGTACTACTGCACGATGTGCGAGTACGAGACCGGCCTGCCGGTCAAGGTCGCCTTCAATCGTCCCGCAAAAATGCAGAACATCCTTGGGGCATATGCCTCGTCATTGGGCTGGAAGCAGTTCCGCTGCGCCGAGACCGAAAAGTTCCCGCACGTCACATTCTTCTTCAACGACTACCGCGAACCGCCCTTTGAGGGCGAAGACCGGCAGATCATTCCCTCGCCGCGCGACGTGCCGACTTACGACCTCAAGCCCGAAATGAGCGCCAACGCCGTAACCGAGGAGATGCTTCGTCGCATCGAACTTGATCGCTATGACCTGATGATTCTCAACTACGCCAACGGCGACATGGTCGGTCACACCGGCAACCTGAAGGCGGCCATCAAAGCGGTCGAAACTGTGGACGAATGCGTCGGGCAGGTGGTCGATGCCGTGCTGGCCCGCGGCGGCGCGGCCATCGTGACCGCCGATCATGGTAATTGCGAACAGATGATCGACCCGGCCACCGGAGGCCCGCACACCGCACACACGACGTACGACGTCGACCTGATCCTGTGCGACGATCGATACCGCAACGCGAAACTCCGCGAAGGCGGCCGCCTGGCCGACATCGCCCCCACCCTGCTGGCCCTGGCCGGCGCGGTGCATCCCGTTGAAATGCACGGACGCTCGCTGCTGGATGTATAACTTCTACAATCGGGAAACCGAACCGAATCGGGCTGTCCTCAACCCGGTCTTGGCTTTGCTATGTTCCAAACGAAATACAGAGACCCGCAACCTGTTGCAAACTCCGCGGTCAGCGGCGCGGGGACACGCCGGCTCAGCTCGACAATCGCCTTGCAGTTTCGTGCGTTTCGCGGCTAACATCCTTCGTGGTGGCGACCTACATCGACGTGCGGTGCGACGCTCCACCCGCCACGAATTGCGTGAGGTCATGGATGATGACACGTACTTTCAACCAAACCAGATTGCTTGCTCTATTCATCTCCCTGCCAATGGGTGCCATCGGCTGCCAGCACGCCGACAACACCTGGCTTGTGACCGGTCGCGATGAATCGCCCCCGGCGCCGGCCCCGTCGCATCCCTATGTTTATCCTGCGGACGCTCCAGCCATGGACGTCGCCGATCTGCAGCGCTACCTGACGCGCTACGAAGGCAAGACCGTCGTGCTCGACGTCTGGGCCGGATGGAACCGCCGCTGCCGCGAGGAAATGATCAGCCTGACCCAAATGCAGACCGAGAGCGGCACGAACGGCAGCGTGCAGGTGGTCTCATGCAATATCGATTCGCCGGCCCTGTGGAAGGACCACACCGTGCCGATCCTGCATGGCGCGTCGGCCAATTTCCCGTGTCTGGTCATCCGCAAGGAGGCCCAGGGCGAGCTGCGCAACTGGCTCGGGCACGCCTGGGGCTATGACTTGCCTGCGCGGTTTATCATTGGAGCCGACGGCAAGGTCCGCCGGGCCTATTTCGGCAACGAGTCGATCGACGCCTGCCTTGCGGATGCTCGCGGTGAACCGACCTCCACGCCGCCGATCGAGCAGGAACCGCAGGAGACCGTAAGCACTCCGCCGCCAGATTCGCAGTCGGACACCGTGGAAGTCATGCACATCGATCCCTAATGAATGAACGGAAAGAAACCTTGAAAAGAAACCCGATCAATCGAGTTCGATATTCCCTGGTTGCGGTGGCATTGATTGCGTCGGTGTTTTCCTGGAATTCGGGGTGCGATCGCGCCGCTCCGCAACCGACCGCCAGTCAGCCGGCGCCGCGTTCCCCCGAGCCTGCGCCGCCGGCTCCGGCAGCTGCCACGTTGTCGCCGCTTCATGCCGACATCGTTAAACAATCAGAGGCAGCTTTTGATTTTGCGTCTTATCTCAAGCCGCTTGACGATTTACCCGCCGCCGCCCCGCGCGAGCTGGCGCCGCTGTTCGGCATCCGCGTATTGAAGGACAAGGAAAAGCTCCCGCCCACCCGCAAGCCTCTGGCGGTTCACACCGACAGCGCGTCAGGCGACGACGCTACGCCAACGCTTTACTACAAGTCCGACCAGGACCAGGTCGGCAAAGAGTCCTTCGAGCGCATGAGTTTCGTCTGGTTCATCGATGCAAAACTGGACAAGACGGAATCGAAAGAAGGAAGCGATTCGGCGCCGCTGCAGTATTCGGCCATCAGCCTCACGCTGAACAAGGGCGGCACACCGGTCATTGCGCGAGTCCGTCAGTCTTGTT
>CAYXEY010000707.1:0-3028 GCA_964464105.1 uncultured Planctomycetaceae bacterium | reverse complement strand
GAAGTAGGCGAAGAATGTCTCGTGCTCGAAGGCAATCGTTGAACGTCTTTCGCCTGGTGCTAAGAAGGCCATCGCTGGCATTCTTTCAACGACGACCTTATGTTCGGCAGGGTCAAGATTGACGTCGCTTAATACGAAGTCGGCAATCTCCCTCGCAGACCGCGTATCAAGTTCACGCGTCTCCTGATTCCACATTTCCTCTGCAAGTTCGACAAGCAACTGTTCGATCTGCCTGCTTGTCAAGATCGACCGATGATCCCTGTCAAGCAGCTTCTCCTTTTGCTCTCTCTCAAGGTACGCTGCCACAAGGCTCTCGAGGAGATCCCGCTCGCTGCCAAATTCGTGCCCATCAAATACGAGCTCCGTTGTTTGGGCGACGAATAGCGGCTTACTCATTAGACGACGATTCTCGCCGGAGAAGGCCGTCAGCACGTGCTTGAACACGACTTCGGTGCGCGCTGATTCCAGTTGTTTTTCCCTGCATCGATCTCGAACAAATTTTTCGACCTCCGATGCGCCCCAGTCAAGAACGCGCACTGAAGTTAAGTGCCACGCAAGTCCTTCCGATTCACGTTGCCGACTTGTTCTCGACAAAAACTCCTGCTCGTAGTAAGTGCTTCGCGACGCTGCGATAATTTGTCCTTCCCCGTAGAGATCGTCCACGAATGCGGCAATGGAGCTGATTGCTTCGCCATATCCACCAACCCCGAGCAGTTCGTCGAAGCCGTCGATCACGGGGACAATAAGGCCTAGACGAGCAAGTGGGACGACCTGGTGAAAGGTCAAAGGAGATCGAAGTTCATCAAGCTCGGCAGCAACAGCTTCCGTGAATCGTGCTAGTGCGCGCCCCTGGGCGTTTATGTAGAGGTACAAGTTCTGCGATTGCCCATGTGCGTAGGCAATAGCTTGAGAGCGAACCAGTTCTTGAAGAACGCTCGTCTTGCCTGCGCCCGCCTCTCCCGTAATCATCATCAGGAGTGTCGAGTCGGCAATTTGCGGGGACGTTAATGTCTTGCGAATTAGTGTCAGGGCCGATTCTTCATGATCGGCCCCTTCGAGTCTTGCTCTTGTGTCAACATACGGACGAGCTTTCCGGGCTTGCACGGTCATCTTGGCCAGTTGGAGCAAGTCGGCCATATGAACACTCGCAAAAAACGACTTGTACGACAAGCTTTGACCTCGAAAGGTCACCGAAACGCCTTCAAATGAAATTGCAAGATCTGCACTTCGAGCATCACCGCGCTGAATCCAATCACAAGTAACTACGCGGTTGCGACGCGAAACACTTATGGTTGTGCCCGGATCCGCGAATGGGGTCAGGTCAGTCTGAACTCGTGAGTACCAATATTCGATGAGATCCGTGGTAGATATGCGCTCACTCATCTAATCTCCCTCTTTAGCGCTTGGGGTAGTTCGTGCACGTCAATCCTACAGTCAATCAAGTGCCGGTCGTTTGGAGCCGAAGCAACTGATCGATGCCGCAGGACCACTACATGGGCAGGGCGGTCGCGAGAGCCACTCGCTAGATAGGCTGGTACTAGGTCATCATCGTCTGACGCGACAACCACGACCCCGTCATGAATTTCGGCGAAGTACAAGAAATCTACTGCAATCATCATATCGACCATCTTCTGCTCATTGCGGCCATGACGGCTTCGGCATGTGCCATGTAGCTGGCGACCGTTCGCTTGAGCGATTGACGTGACAAGGATTGGTCGTATTCGTACGCCATGTCGCCGGGATCGCATGACGTGCAAACGAGAAAGGAGACAGTTCGCCCGAAATGTGGGCGTTCCATCTGAATAGAGCCAGCCGCCATATAGCCGCAACTCCACTTCGCTTATTTTTGGAGCGGGCATCCCGGATAGGAGACGCGCAAGAGAATCCGCGATCGTGTCCGCATGCTGTTCGACTTCGTCGGCGGACCGATCGCGAACAGCCGGACAAATGTTGTCGTAATCAGCAAGCAGAATCGCAGTTGACATAGGGCCCGGGGACTTCGCTGCAAACGAGGCGCGCTTCACGTGTTTGAGCAGTCTAATGTGTTCTAAGCGCGCGTGCGCTGCTCCAGGCATGATTGGCTCGAAGAAGCGGACTCAGGTCACTTGCGGCCGCCCTGCGATCACAGGCTCGCGGGGCGCGCTTGCAGGAGGTATCGACGCCATGGGGGCTCGAGGTGATCGCCGTGGGTCCCCTTGACGCTCCGAACGGGCGGCGCTACAAGATCACGACCGTCTGGATCGTCGAGGCGAGTCGAACGCGACTCGTCACCGCCTATCCGCAGCCGAGCTCGAAACCATGATCCGCGAACACGACATCGTCGTGCTGACCCGAGCCGTTCCCGAGGCCCGCCTCGAGGCAGGCGACGTAGGCGTGGTCGTGCATGTCTACCGCGACGGCGCCGCTTTCGAAGTCGAGTACACGCGGATCGATGGGGACACCGTGGCCGTCGAAACGCTTCCTGCCGGCTCGATTCGCGCAGCGACCGGGAGCGACATGCCGCACGCGCGCCATCGGGCCGCCTGAACGGCGGCGGTCGTCTGGTCCGAAACAGGTCGATCCGCCGGAGCCCTGCCCGGCTTCGCGAACTTCGCCTGCCCAACCGCGCCTGCATCGGATGACCCCCCTCACCGGCATCTCCTCGATGGCCACCCGCCAGGTGCTGGCGGACATGACGTCCGCGTACGAACGCGAGACCGGTTCGAAGGCCGCGGTCGAATCCGTGGGCGGCGTCGACGCCGCGAAGCGCGTCCGGGCCGGCGAGCGCTTCGACGTCGTGATCCTGGCGTCGAACGTCGTCGACCAGTTGATCGCCGAGGGACATGCGCTGCAGGGGAGCCGCGTCGACCTCGTGCGTTCGGGCGTGGCGATCGCGGTGCGCTCGGGTGCGCCGCGGCCCGACATCGGCTCGGAGGGTGCGGTGCGTGAGGCAGTGCGCCGCGCGCGCAGCGTGAGCTATTCGACCGGCCCCAGCGGCGACTACCTCGCGAAGCTGTTCGAGCGCTGGGGCATCGCTGGCGAGATCGCG
>CAYXEY010000706.1:0-3034 GCA_964464105.1 uncultured Planctomycetaceae bacterium | reverse complement strand
TGACTGGCTGACCCGCCGCTTCAACCGCGCTGGCCCGCATGGCCCGTTCGCCGGACCGCGCGAAGTAAACGCCCTCACGATTCGCGGCGACGCATCCGCCGCTGCGCAATTCGTCAAACGCCTTGACCTCGTGCCGCAGCAGCCGCGCGGCCATGCGCGACAGCCGCGCGACCCTGCGAATGCCCTGTTCCGGCATACCCGCGCGCAATGTCCACGTCAGCCCTTCGTCCTTCGACTGCAGCACGTTGTATCCGCGTGAGATGTAGAGCGAACCATCCGCCCCAAGCCGTAGCGCCCGGCCGCGCGTGACGGCGCGCTCCTGCATCCTGGCCGGAGCCGGTTCAATGGTCAGCGTGGCGGTCGCTCGATATTGTGGCATATTTACAATTGAATCGATTGCCCGCCGTGGGCCGATTCCACCGCCGCAAACGTCGCCCGCATCACGTTCTCAATCTCATCCATGGGCATGATCGGCGGACCGCCCTTCACCACGCTCTGCACGAACTGGCGGAACTCCTCGCCATGGCCCTTGTCGAGCCGACGCGTCTTGAGCTTACGGAAGCTCGGCCATCCAAATCCCGTCAGCACGCGGAAATTGTCCAGCCGCAGCACGCGGCCGTCGCAGAATGCCTCGATCGTTTCCTTCGGGTAGCCCTTGTCGCCGTTGCCGAAGTAATGCAGCGTGCCGATCGAGCCATCGGCGAACGAGAGCGTGATGGTCATTTTGTCGTCGCGCACCGCCACGCCCGGCGCCTCGCCGATCCGCGTCGCGACGACCGTCGTTATGGGCGCGCCGGTCAGGTAACGCATCAGGTCGATCCAGTGGCAGCCCTCGCCGATGATCCGTCCGCCGCCGATCGCCGCGTCCTGTGTCCAGCTCTCCGGCTGAATGACGCCCGCGTTGATCGTCGCGGTCAGGCACATCGGCTGGCTGCGCCCGGCCAGCAGCGATTTCATCTTCTCCGCGTGCGGACTGAACCGCCGATTGAAGCCCACGAGCAACTGCAGCCCGCTGGCACGCTGCGCCGCAATGATCTGATCGAGTTCACCGGCATTCAGACAAAGCGGTTTTTCTACCGCGACATGCTTGCCCGCCGCCAGGGCCTCCAGCGTCATCGGCGCATGCAGGTTGTGCCGCGTCACGATGATGACGGTGTTGATCGACGGATCGTTGATGATCTCGCGATGGTCGGTCGCGGCCTGGGCGAATCCAAAACGCCGGCCATTGTGCAGGCTGGTCACGCCGCCGGCACTGACAATCATCCGCAATTCGACCGGCAACCCTTTGAGAGCCGGCAGCAGCGTCATCTTGGCGAAGTTGCCCGCACCGATCAGACCCACCACCGCGCGGCCCGCGGGCGCTGCCCTGACCAAGGGCGATGTCAGCGGCACGACCCGAGACATCGCCACGCCCGCGTTCGGATAGGTCAACACGATGCCCAGCGCCTCGCGCTCGTGCGTCAGCGCCGCGTATGCCTCCTGCGCCGAGCCATGGGCGATGCGCTTGCTGATCAGCGGGGCGACGTCGAGCCGCTTTGACGCCATCAACTCCAGGATCGCCTGGAAGTTCCGCTGCTCGGTCCAGCGCACGAAGGCGGCGGGATAATCCTGACCGCGCTCCTCATAATTCGCGTCGTACCGCCCCGGCCCATACGAGCACGACACCTGGAACGAAAGTTCCTTCTTGTAAAAATCCGCCCGGCTCAGCTCCAGCCCCACCACGCCGACCAAAATGATCCGCCCGCGCTTGCGGCTCATCTGTGCAGCCTGCTTCATGATGTCATTGGTCTTGGCGGACGCGGTGATGATCACACCATCGGCCCCGCGACCATCGGCCATTGCTGTCACCGCCGCGGCCGGATCGCTCGCCGCCGGGTTCACCGTCAGCGCCCCCAGCTTCTCGGCCAGAGCCAGCCGCTTCGGATCGATGTCGATGCCGATCACTCGGCAGCCGTTGGCCAGCAGCATCTGTACCGCCATCAGGCCGATTAACCCGAGACCGGTTACGACAATCGTCTCGCCGATGGTCGGATTGCACAGCCGGATGCCCTGCAGCGCAATCGCGCCGAGCACCGTAAACGCGGCCGCCTCGTCGTCCACGCCGTCGGGAATTCGCGCGCAAAGGTTCTTCGGCACGCACACAATCTCCGCATGTGCTCCGTTGCTCACCACGCGATCGCCCGGCTTGAAGCCTTCGACACCGGCGCCCACCTCCAGTACGACGCCGGCGTTGCAATAACCCAGCGGCATCGGCTCATCGAGCCGCGAGAAGACCGCCTCCAGCGTGGGCATCAACCCGTCGGTGCGAATCTTGTCCAGCACCTGCCGCACCTTGTCGGGCTGCGACCGCGCCTTGGCCAGCAGGCTGCCCTTGCCGAACTCGACCAGCATCCGCTCGGTGCCGGCGGAGATCAAAGAGGCCCGCGTCTGAATGAGCAGATGCCCCGCTCGCACCATCGGGCACGGCACCTCAGCGACTTCAATCGCGCCGGATTTCAGGTTTTGCAGGACTTGTTTCAAGAGACAGTCGTCAGTTGTCGGTTGTCAGTTATCAGTGGCCAGTAATTGGTGATCATTGATCGAACATCAAAAAGAGGGTGCCCCGCCTCCCTCTCCCTCGTGGGCGGGGGGTGGGGTGTGGGGGACGAGCGCGAGATAGCTATTGATATTCAATAAGCTCAATTCGTCGATTTCCCACTCGTCGCGCCCCATTCCGCCTCAACTCCCGGCTTATCAATAAACGTCCGCATCCACAACTCCAGCGTGATCAGCGCATAGATCAGGTACGCATGATCGGCGGTCGCCGCATCGTTCTCCGCGAGGATCCGCTGCACCGCCTCGGGCCGGAACAAACCGCGCTGCTTCAGCCGCTCGGGGCCGAGCAGATCGCGAATCTCCTCACGCAAATCCTCGGCCACCCACTTCCGCAGCGGCGCGCCAAAACCCGTCTTCCTGCGATGCAGAATCTCGCGCGGCAGATAGCGCTCCATCGCCGCCTTGAGCACGTGCTTGGTCACGCCGCCCTTGAGCTTGA
>CAYXEY010000705.1:0-3038 GCA_964464105.1 uncultured Planctomycetaceae bacterium | reverse complement strand
ATCAAGGGCGCCGGCGCGGCCATCGACTTTTATAAGAAGGCGTTTGGCGCTGAAGAAATCATGTGCATGAAAGGCCCGGATGGCGGGATCATGCACGGCGAGATCAAGATCGGCAATTCGCATCTCATGATCGCCGATGAGTTCCCGCAGATGGGATGCCTCAGCCCCAAGACGCTCAACGGCAGCCCGGTCACGGTTCACCTCTACGTGAACGACGTGGACGCGGTCTTCAACCAGGCCGTCAAGAACGGCGCCACGCCGGCCATGCCGCCGACGGACATGTTCTGGGGAGATCGATATGGCAAGGTCGTCGATCCCTATGGCCATCACTGGTCCATCGCCACGCACAAGGAAGACGTGACGCCGGAAGAGTGCGGCAAGCGCGCCGCGGCGGCGTTCGGCGGCGGCGGTTGCCCGGCCGGCAAGCACTAAGACTCAGGTCGTCAATGCGGGCGACATTAATAGATTCAGAAGTGTGGAACCGGCCAACGGCCGGTTTCGCACTTCTCATTGCATGTTCCACAACTACAACTCTTGAAATACTGATTCGCATATGAAACTCTGCCAGTACTACGGTTCTGAAGCCGCGCGCGCGGCAGACCTCGAACGCCGCTTCCCCACCGAGGCTCGCCTCGGCATCCTGATCGAAGGCAAGGTGGTGGACATCACCGATCGCGCCGCGAAGCACAATGACATGCGCTCGCCGCAGTATGCCGGCATCCTCGCGGCCGCCGTGGCCGGCGGCGACGAGTGGGCCGCATTTCGCAAGGAGATTGCCGCATTGAAAAGCGACGGCGGTCTCGATCCAGCCACGCTCTTCTTCGGCCCCTGCGTGCCGCGTCCCTCGCAATTCATGGATTTCTACGCTTTCGAGCAGCACGTGAAGGCGGCCCGCAAGCTCCGCGGACTCGATTTCGTCGAGCCGGCCTGGTACGAGATTCCCGCCTACTACAACTCCAACGCGACCAGCTTGCTGGGCCACGGCATGACCGCGTATTACCCGCCCGACGAAACCAAGATGGATTACGAGTGCGAGCTGGCCTGCGTGCTGGGCAAGCCCATCCACAACGCGACGCTCGAGACCGCGCGCGAGGCCATCGTCGGATACACAATCCTGAACGACCTCTCCAGCCGCGCCCGCCAGGCCAAGGCCATGTCCATCAACATGGGCCCCTCGCCCGGCAAGGATTTCGCCAGCAGTGTTGGACAGTACCTCGTCACCAAGGACGAGATCGCCGACCTGGGCGGATTGAAGATGAAGGCATTTGTCAACAACGAGCAATGGACCGACGGCCGCTTCGGCACGATTCACCACTCGTTTGAATCGATGGTGGTCTACGCCAGCCGCAGCCGGCGGCTCTTCTGCGGCGACATGCTCGGCAGCGGCACAGTCGGCGGCGGCTGCGGCCTGGAATTGCAGCGCTTCCTCAAACCCGGCGACGTCGTGCGCATCGAGATCGACCAACTCGGCGTGCTCGAAAACAAGGTCGAGCTGGATCGAGGTTTCTAAAGTCAATCGTATTTAAAGAGCCGATTGCACAAGCAATTGGAGTTTTCAAATTAACAACGAGACGGGGCCTGCGATTCGCTCGAATCGCAGGCCCCGTGTGATTTCAATCATCCATATGGCAACCGTCAGTGCGAATTGTGATCCGTCGCCGAGGTCTTCTGCATCGATCCCGTGCCGGTCATCGCCCCGCCCTGCAGGGTCTGGCCGCCGTCTTCGTGGTTCCAGGCGCCGATCAGGCCGTTGCCCTTCTCATCCGGCGTCAGCGTGCAGACCGGCGTGCCGTTGTTGTTGAACACCGCCACCGCCGAACCCTCCGGGTTGCTCAGCAGCCGGATGCGCGGGTCGCCCTCGGAATTCTGAATCACGACCGAGCCGCCGCTCGACGCGGCCGCCATGCGAACCAGCTCGCGGCCATCGCGGTCGGCCGCAACCATGACGCCGTCGCCGCCCTCGCCCGCGCCGAAGCGTCCGATGACGCTGCCGGTCGAGCTCTTGGCCACGATCACGCCGCCGGTCTCGCCCTCGCAAGCGCCGATCTCAATGACCGGCTTGCCTTCGGGGGTCATGGCGATGAACGATCCGCCCTTGGAGTTGACCGTCAGCTTCATGGCGACCTTGCCGTCCGCGCCGACGATCTCGATGTTCTGCGCCTTGAGCGTCTCGAACGTGCCTGAGCCGTTACCGCCCGTGGCGGAGTCATGCAGGGTGGCGAGTTGGGCAGTCGTGTTGGCAATCGAATTGGCCGCGCCGCGGATGCTCCAGCGATCCCACAGCGAGACCATCACCACCATTGCGGCCATGATGAAGAGCATGGTTCGCTGCTGGGCGATCTGCCGGGCCATGGCTTCCACCCGCGAGTTGCGGAGGACTTCCATGCGCGACTCCAGGCTCTCGCCGCCGCCGTTGGTCGGATTTGTCAGGCTTTCAAAGTGATCCGTCATGTTTCGAGGTCCTTTGGGTTTTCTTGATTTCCAATCCGTGTACGCTCAGCGGCAGCGCCGCGACATTTCCATTGACAGCCTGAGTTATTCGTCGAAGTTCACCGTGCCGGTCGGGCCGTGCATCGGAACCAGAACACCATCGCAGCCCTTGCAGTTCCGGCCGCCACAACCCGGGCATACGCCGGTCTTTCCTTTGGCGCGGCATTCACCACGGCATCCACTGGTGCCGCACTTGCCGCAGGCCTTGCCGCCCGAGCGGTCGCAATCCTTATCGCAATCGCGGTCATCGCAATCGTCGTCGCAGTCGCGATCCTCGCACGCGTGGCTCTTGACCCGCGCCTCGGGACCGCCCATCGGCGGATAGATGCGCGGCTCCTGCTCGTTGCGGGGCACGACATCCATGTCAGGCCGCTCGTTCTCTTCGCCTTCCAGCTTGCCGAGACCGAACAGTTCGCCATCGGTCGGATCGGTCATGAGCGAACCCGGGGCCGGTCCGACCTGCTGGGGATCGAGGGCCTGGACCAGTTCCGGCGTCACGAGGATGACCAGCTCGCTGTTGGACTTCTGATATTCAACCGAGCTGAACA
>CAYXEY010000704.1:0-3038 GCA_964464105.1 uncultured Planctomycetaceae bacterium | reverse complement strand
GCTTAAGCTTGGGGCCAACATCGCAGCGTATGCGACCGGTCGCGAACCCTTGCGCGACAAATTGAGCGAAGTCGTGCTGCCGGCGTCGGCGAAGGCGGCCGCGGTTCCACGCGATTTGCCCGGAAGGGGAGCGTTGCAGATCGCCCAACTGGCCCACAGCGCCGATTGGCGACCGGATCCGGGGGCGATGACGGCGCTGGCGGCGTTTTTGAGAAAAAATGCAAACGTCGAGGCCATGGCCACGCCGGCGTTTCTGCGGGCGACTGATCCGGAGCTGCTCGATCACCCCGTGGCCTCCATGACGGGGCACTTCGCCTTTGATCTGAACGCGGCCGAGCGAACAGCGCTGGCCACCTACCTGCGGCGCGGCGGATTTCTGTTCGCCGAGGCGTGCTGCGGACGCGATGCCTTCGCCAATAGCTTCAAGTCGCTCTCCGCAAAGCTCTTCTCTAACGCTCCGCTCAAGCTGCTCGACCCCGACCATCCGATCATCAAGGGCGAGCCGGGTTTCGAACTGTCGAAGATTCAGTATCGACCTGCCGTGCTGCGCGAGCATCCCAAGCTGGATGCGCCGGAGTTGTATGGCGTGGAAGTAAATGGTCGACTGGTGATCGTGTTCAGCCCGTACGGCCTCGGCTGCGGTCTCGAAGATCACAAGTGCTACAACTGTCGCGGTGTCACGCCGGACGATTCGAAACGCCTCGCGGCGAACATCGTCTTGCACGCGTTATCTAATTAGACAGTTGGCCGATTGCGCGGGCGATCCAGGTGCTACGCAACGGCCGGTGCGGCTGCCGCCGGACGCGGGGCCGCTTCGCCCATCTGCACCATCTGCTCGTGGGTCGCCTTCTCTTCGCCGAAGCGAACCAGCCGCGCCGAATTGAAGATCACCACGAAACTCGATGCGAAATGCAGGAACGCGGCCCAGCGCGGCGTGATGATATTCAGGGCGCCCAGCGCCACCATCGAAATCACGAAAAGAACGCCAAAGACCAGGTTCTGCATAACCACCTTACGGGTGGCCCGGCTCAGACGGATCAGGAACGGAATGCGGGTGAGGTCGTTGTTCATCAGCGCGATCGACGCGGAATTGATCGCAACGTCGCTACCTGCTGCGCCCATGGCCATGCCCAGATCGCCCGCGGCCAACGCCGGTGCGTCGTTCACGCCGTCGCCGACCACCATCACGCGGTGACCCTGCTTGCGCATCATCTCGACCAGATCAAGTTTCTCGTGCGGCAGGCAATCGGCCTTGTATTCGGTGCAGGCCATCTCAGCGGCGACGCGTCGCGCCACCGCCTCGGTGTCGCCGGTCAGCATGGCCAGCCGCTTGATGCCCAAGTCGCGGAGTTCATTCATCGCGCCACGGGCTGCCGATCGGGTGCGGTCTTCCAGCGCCACACAGCCCATGACGCGGCCATCGCGAGCGACGTAAAGCTGACTCATTCCCTCAGCTGCCTGAGCGACGCGCTGCATCGATGCGGCGTCAATACCCCGGGACTCAAGGAACATGGCGCGCCCGATCAAGATCTGACGGCCATCGACCGTCGCGACGACGCCCTTGCCGGGCACTTCTTCAAACTTGCCCGGCTGAATCAACCCGACGTTGGCTTCGCGGGCGATTTCGACGAGGGCTCGGGCGGCGGGGTGATTACTCAATTGCTCAGCGGACGCAGCGGTTCTTAAGAGGTCCGCACCATCCACGCCGTCGGCCGGGATCAATCGTGTAACGGAGAGCTGACCGGTGGTAAGCGTTCCAGTCTTATCAAAAACGACAGCGGTCAATCTTCCGGCGCTCTCCAGGTGGGCGACGTCTTTGATGAGGATTCCAAGTCGTGCGGCGCAACTCAGTCCGGCCACCATTGCGGTCGGCGTGGCCATGATGAGCGCGCAAGGGCAACTGGCCACCAGCATGGCGATTGCCCGGGCGATTCCGTTGGCGTCGCGATTGAAGAAATAAACCAGGAAGGCCAGCATCAGCACGGTCGGCGTGTACCACACCACGTATTGATCGATGATCCGCATGATGGGAATGCGCGTTCGTTCGGCCTGAAGAATGAGGTTCTGCACCCGTCCGAGCGTCGTGTCGCCGCCGACCTTGGTGACCTCGATCTCCAGCGAGCCGGTCAGGTTCGACGTACCGCTGAACACCGCGTCGCCCGGCCGCTTGTCCACGGGCAGTGATTCACCGGTGATGTTGGCCTGATTCACGGTCGAGTCGCCGGTGACCACGGAGCCGTCACACGGGATGTTGTCACCCGGTCGAACTCGAATCCGCTGGCCTTTCTGCAACGTGGTCGATTCAACTTCCTTTTCGACCCCGTTGACCACGAGCCGTGCGGTCTTGGGTGTCAGGCGAATGAGTTCTTCGATACTGGCCCGCGCGCCGATGGCGGTGCGGCTTTCGATCAACTCAGCGAGCAGCAGGAAGAATGCGATGATGCCGGCTTCCTGGAAATCGCCCATGGCAAAGGCCGCGGCAATGGCGACCGCCACCAGCTCGTCCATATGCATGTGACCGCTGAGCAGGTTCTTCAGCGCATGCCAGACAATGCGAATCGAGAGCAGCAGGGCGCCGAGACCAGCAACCAGATTGATGTGAATCTCGTAGAGATACTTCGTGACCTCGCCATGTTCAGTCTTCACGATCTCCGACGGACTGAACCACTGCACGATGAAGCTCGTCCAGACCAGGAGTCCGCCGGCCAGAGTCCAGTAGAACCAGAAGGCAGCCATGCGGGCCTGCTCCTGGGTGGTTTCGTGGGCATGATCGTGGAAATGGTCATGGCCCCTGTGGGCCAGTTCCGCTTCTTGAACGCCAAGGATGCGATGAGCCATGGGTGCTCCGGGGTGATCCGCGGTCGGCGACGGTTTCGGAATGGACTGGGCTGCTGCCCGACAATAAACCTTCAATTCGGACGTAACGGTATTTACCCTATACGACGCAATGGTCGGACCTGTTCGGTCCCAGTACGCGCAGGGAAAGGGACGCCAGTCTAGGGTTGGGCGAGTGGGGGGTCAATTTTGACGATAGGGGG
>CAYXEY010000703.1:0-3045 GCA_964464105.1 uncultured Planctomycetaceae bacterium | reverse complement strand
AATCGTCCGCGCCCATTTCCAGCCCCAGCACCTTGTCGGTTTCGTCGCGCTGCACCGTCAGCATGAGGATTGGCTGGCGCAGCCCCAACTGGCGCATCTGGCGGCAGAAGTCGAAGCCGGAGCCGTCCGGCAGGCGCACGTCGAGGATGATGAGGCGGCCATCCGTGGGTTCTTCACTTGTCCGGCTCGCAAGGACTTCGGGCTCCATCACGCTGCCAAGCGGCACTCGCCGTGTCGCGGCACAGCCGCTGGACATCAACAGCACACCTATCGCGACCACAGGCACAATCCAAACACTTCCGACACCGTTGTTGCTCGTCATTTGTCGTTCTCCAGCCGCCGCGACGTTTTGTCCGGCGGAGTTCCTTCGCTTACTTCAGTGTAGGGCGAACCCGACCGCCCCAGCCGTCAGGATCAGCCAGATGGGATTCACGCGGAATATCAAGAGCGCGGCTGCCGAGGCGCAGGCCGACTATCGCATCGCAGGACTCGATACCGCCACACCGGCGTTGCTCGATTTCGCAATCAAGTTAACAATTCGCCGCAACAGATGGCAACGTCCGACGCTGCGCCGCTTCGTGCCGTGGGAATCGCCGACGAGGCCATCGTAGACGCGGCGCAGCTCATCGGTTACTTCAACTTTAACAATCGCGTCATGGGTAGTCTGGGAATCGAACCGGAGCCCGAGATGCGCTTCCGGTCCGCCCGGTGACCGTTTGTGCTTACGAGATATTCTCGATGCGAAATACGGAAAAACGGTTGCTGGCCGTCGCTTTCTTGTCCGTCTGTGGGCCACTCGCCGGCTGCGCACCCGCCCGTTGGGACGGCCGAGTCGAAAGTTGGGGAGGCATGAGGCAGGTCATGCGCGAGGGCCAGACCGAGGCGCGCATATCGATTTCTCAAGTTCTGGCCAAGCCGCACGCATTCGGCGTCGGTGCGGTCGAAGGGCTGCACGGCGAGATCATCATCGTCGACGGCCGCTGCTGGACTGCGGAGGTTGTCGCTGAAGCAGGCCGGCCCGTAGCGCAGGTTCGGGAGGGTGCGCAATCACGCGGCGCGACGCTCATGGTCGTCGCCTACGTGCCGGCGTGGTTGGAGTCCGTCGTTGAACATGCACTCGCTTCGGATGAGCTTGAAGCGTACGTCCGCGACGCCGCGAAGCGGAGCGGAATCGATGCGACCCAGCCCTTTCCGTTCGTCATCGAAGGTGAGTTCCGCAACCTCTCAGCCCACGTCATCAATGGCTACTGCCCGATGGACCAAAACACCGACCATGGGTCGGCCGAGAATCAGCCGATTCGGCTTGCGGGCGTGGGGGGAAGGGGGAAGCTCATCGGAACCTACGCCGAGAACTCCGCCGGCGAACTAACGCATCATGGTTCAAGCATGCACGCTCACGTCCTCATGGAATCGTCGCCCGCGACGGTCGCCCACGTTGAGGGGGTCGCGCTCACGCCGGGCGCGAAGCTGCGGCTACCATTGCGGTAACCGGTGGTGCGCTGTTGTGCGCCTGCGAAGCCGCGGTCGCGTTAAACCGGCCGCCTGAAAAGTTGCGTCAGAATCAACCCCGAAACCAATTCGGAAACCAGTTCAACCTCAGTGCGGAATCAGTGACGCAACCCCTTGCCCTGCCGATCGTTACTGATTATCTGGTAAGTGGTTAGAATCGGGCTCTGGAGTATTCCCAAGCTGGACTTCATGTCCCGTGTCAACGCGTCGCCGCAACCATCAGTGTGCGACTTGTTGAACGTCGCACGATTTCAGCGAACGCAGGTGTGCAGGCTAATAGAAATGACGCTTGCCGTTCGCCTGTCGCCGTATTACAATGTCACACAGACCTTAGAAGGTATCTTCGTCGTCGTCGTGTAGCACCGAGCATGTTGATTGCACATCGATCGCTGCGACTACTGTCATGCCTGCTTATCGCGGGCTTGGAGCTGACGCGCGTCGCCCATGGGCCTCACCACTCTGTAACGACTGAAAACCACGAAGTCGATTGCAGTCATTCAAACGGCCTTGCCGAGACGAACGAGCAAGAGCCGATTGCCCCGCCGTCCCACGACTCCGATCAATGCCAGATCTGCCATTTTATCGCGTTTGGCTCGACCGCCATCACTGCGGCGCGGCCCGCCGTCGTGATCGCAGCGCCACCGGTCGCCTTGCGCATTTCACCTGTGGTCGCCGAACCGCATTCAGCGGACCTTGAACTTCCATGCGCCGCGCGCGCTCCCCCTATCGAATTTAGAGCCGCCTGAACCCGTCTGCATCGCGCTTTGGCACATTTTCCGTGCCGGCGATCATTCGCACAGCGCCTTGCAGTCCGATCCCGACCTGCGCGAATGTGACGTTGTCACCGTCCGTGTCGAACTCCGGCACGAAACAAGACAAATGTCGCAGTCTAATTCAGGTCATCTTGCGTCCATTGTGAAAATAATGCGATCAATCGGGAGCTTCCTTATGAAGCGCCGCGCCTTCACGCTTATCGAACTGTTGATGGTCGTCGCCATCATCGCCCTGCTCATCGGAATCCTGCTGCCCGCCCTGTCGCGCTCGCGGCAGCTCGGCCGCTCCACGCAATGCCTCGCCAACCTGCACAGCCTTGGCACCGCCGTGCTCATGTATGCCGATACGAACGACGGGCGACTCCCCGCCGTCGGGTTGGCCCACGGTGGGTCGGTCGATGAAGGCAATGCCTGGATCAACACGGCAGCGACCGACATCGGCAATGAAAAAGTCACCCGATGTCCTGAGGACCGAAGCACTCACTGGGATACACCGGTCGGCAGCACGAACCAGTTGCGACGCCTTAGCTATGCCACCAATTACTACACGGTCGGTCTGATCGACGGCCGCGAAGATTGCAACCTGCTGACGCGGATCAAGCGGCCCTCCACGACCATCATGTGGGGCGAGCTCGCGGAAAAAGGCGACTATGCGGTGGCCGACCACTATCACCCCGAGACGTGGTTCGCCAATCCCAAGCCGCTGGCCGCAGAGCAGCTCACGCTCGAACGCCATCTCGGCCGGGCGAATTGGGGCTTCCTG
>CAYXEY010000702.1:1791-3046 GCA_964464105.1 uncultured Planctomycetaceae bacterium | reverse complement strand
GCAAGAAGGCCTGGGCCGATCCCGAGGTCCGGCAGCGCATGTCTGCCGCCCGCAAGAAGGCCTTGGCCGATCCCGAGGTCCGGCAGCGCATGTCTGCCGCCAGCAAGAAGGCCTTGGCCGATCCCGAGGTCCGGCAGCGCATGTCTGCCGCCAGCAAGAAGGCCTGGGCCGATCCCGAGGTCCGGCAGCGCTTGTCTGCCGCCCGCAAGAAGGCCTGGGCTGCGAAGCGTATTCCTGTGCCAGATCATCTGAAATCCTATGCAGCCAAACTGCGCCGCAACGGGATTCGCGGCGAGGCGCTGAGAATTGCGTTGGAGTCCGCGACATGAAGTGCCATGGAATGAAATCCCAAGCGAAAGCAACACGAGTCGAACCCGGAACCGCTGGCGGCGTCGCCGCCGCCGTAAGACACAACAACGGCCGGACGGAGTTGCAAGTAGGCGCAGCCGGGGGCGCGGTGCCCCGGCACTCCATTTTCGACAAGTCCGGCGCGGCGGTCCTCCCCCGGTCCCGCGCCGTGAAAGGGCCGGGTGCCGTTTACTGTCCGGCACCCGGCCCGCTGTTTCTCTCCGTTGTCCATGCACTCTGTCATTCCGTCACTCTCCCGTTCGTCACAGTTCAGGAGCGTAACGGAGGACGTGTTGCATGGGTGCGAGAATCTCTTGCGGCGGCCGGATGACGGAAACCGCCGCCACGGCTCGCTCATGGGCGAACGAGCTGCTGCGGCGGGAAAGCCGGGGACCTGGCGACATGGAGAATGCCATGCGCCGCCTTGAAACCCGCTACGGCATTCCGTATGGATGAGTCGTATTCGGATTTCTGCGGTGAGCGGTGAATGAGCAGCGCGCGGCTCTTTGAAGAAACGACAGAGCGCTACGGATCGCAATGGCGGACCGTGGCGCGCGTGACGTGCCGGAAGTGCGGCATGTCCTGTTCGCTCGGTCTGTCTTCGCCGGGAGGGCTGCTGCCGCCCAACATCATCACCAAGAAATTAGAACAGAAGGGATGGGCCATTGGAGCGAATGCTCAATGGGATTTGTGCCCGTCATGCGCCAACAAGGAGAAAAAGATGCCGGTTCTGAGTGTTGTGACGCCTGACAAGATGACGAAGTCGGCTTCGGAAACGCCGCCACGCGAAATGAGCCGCGATGATCGGCGCGTGATCTTCGCCAAGCTCGATGAAGTCTATCTGGATGAGAAGCGCGGCTATGACATCGGCTGGGAAGGCCTCTCCTACGACGAGGCGCGGCGCGGA
>CAYXEY010000702.1:0-1781 GCA_964464105.1 uncultured Planctomycetaceae bacterium | reverse complement strand
CGGCTATGACAGCGGCTGGTCTGACCACAATGTTGCGTCCGATCTGGGGGTGCCGCGCAAATGGGTTGAAATCATCCGTGCCGAGAATTTCGGGGCCATCGGCACCAATGAGGACATGGCGGATTTCCTGTCGAAGGCGGAAATCCTGGCGGCGGAGGCGCGGACCGCCTTGGCCGCCGCCAAGAAGGCGCGCGAGGACATCGAAGCCGTTCTCAAGCGGCCCGAGTTTTTCACGCTGACGACCCTTTCCGATCGGCTGAGTAAGGTCGAGCGTCTGGCGGCGGAAGTGCGCAAGTTGGTGGTTGTGTCGTGACATCCACATCAGCAGCGCTCAAGCAAATCTTCACCGCCGCTCGCCCGCTTGTAGAGCAATGGCTGGACGTGGGCGAGCAGATTGCCGCGTTGCGTGACGCCGCAACGGCCAAGGGCCTCGACTGGTCGCAACTTAAGGCCCTTCTCAAAGCCCAAGTGCAGGACGAACGGGACGGCAAGGGCGGCGGCAAGCGAGTGCGGCGCATTGTCGAGAAGGCTGAGTTCGCGTCAGCCTATGCCGACATGCTGGGCTTGGCGAATATGAACGAAGAAAATTTTTCTTCCCCTCCCCATGACCCCGAAACGGGGGAGATCACGGAACCACCGGAAGTCAACCATGGTCATGCCGTTCCGGTGCAGGCTGGGGAGGGCGGTTCTATGTGGGCTGTAACTGGTGGTGGTCCGACGATCTGCCGGAAGGTGTCTCGGCTGAAATCAGCATCGTGCAGGCCGATGCCGTGAGGATGGCGAGGGCGGCATGACCGAGACCTGCCTCACCTGCCGCCATCACCGCGTGAGATTTTTCTCCTCGCCAGGCGCCCGCGACGGCGTTGCCGGAACCTATTCAGATCGGTGCATGAGGCTGGCGCGCGACCCGGACGACCCCGAGGCCATCGGCTGGTCTACGGTCTACGAGACGATGGAGCCGCCGCCCTCGGTGCGGTGCGGCAAGGGTAGGCAATTCTGGCAAGCGAAGGCGGGTGCGTGATGACGACAGAAAACATTCACAACTGGTCCTCGGTTGTATCTGTTCCGCCGCCGCACAGGCCGGAACTGGAGCGCCAGCGGCGGCACTATGCTGCGGTGAGAGCGCGATTCGCCAGCGCCGCCATGCGCGCGGCACCGCCGCCAAAGCCCGCCGTCATCGTGCGCGACATCATTGACGTGTCCGATCCGCCGCGCCGCCGCTGGCCGCCCACGGAGAGCCGCGGGGCCCCGAAGATCGAGGAAATCAAGCAGGCCGTATGCCAGCATTTCGGGATCGGCAAGAAGGATATCGAAGGACCGTACCGCGACAAGCGCATGGTGCGCGCCCGGCATATCCTCTTCTGGCTCGCTCGCGACCTGAGCACTGCCAGCCACCCAGAGATCGGCAGGAGGTGCGGGGGCAGGGACCATTCGACGGTATACAACGGGCTGTACAGGATCACCGCTGACTATGCCAGGTATGCCGATGACATTGCGGCGGTGCGGGCCATGCTGGGGAGGGATGGGTGACTCCAGCTCAGGCGCTCGTTGCACTCACCAAGCTTGGCATCCCGGCCGACCGGCTGGATGATGCGCTCGCTATTTTGGAGGCGATGCAAGCCGAGTGCTTGGCCCCGTATGAAGCGCGAAAGAAAAGCGATGCCGAACGAAAGCGCCGGTCACGTGACCGTCACGTGACGTCCGCAGACAGTCACGTGACGGTCACGCCGGAACCTTCCCCCCTTGTTCACCCCCTTGAAGTTTCCCCCACACCCCCTTCT
>CAYXEY010000701.1:1623-3048 GCA_964464105.1 uncultured Planctomycetaceae bacterium | reverse complement strand
TGGGTGCCCTTGCTGAAATGCGAAATACCCAGCACAGCGCAATTCAGTTTCGCGGCAAGATCGACAAGAGGCTGTAGGGATCGCCGCGTTTCGGCCCCTTTGTGACTGTCCCCAGCGACGGCCGACACTACCGGATCGACAATCAGCATCTTCACGTTCTTACCGGCCAGCGCGCGGGCCAGGTGTGCGGTGTCCGTGGCAGGATCAAAGGGGCGTTGCTCGCCGTTTGCTGCCACGGTGCCGGAGACGAAATGCACGCGCTTCATGTCAGCGCCATCAGCAAGCAGGCGCGGTGCTAGCGTGTCGGCTGGATCATCTTCACCCGACCAAATGGCTACGTCGCCCAGTGGTGAGATAGTGCCGTCAGGCAATCGCCCGCCGATTGTGATGGTTGCAGCGAGTGACAGAGCCAAGGTTGTCTTTCCTGTCCCCGCTGCTCCGGCGTTGATTTCAAACTTGCCGGCTGCAAGGTACCCGCTCCACAGCCATTCGACGGCTTCTGGTTTGACGCTCGCTCCGTTAAGCAGAACCACGTCGGCGGCGTGATGCTCTCCGGCGGGTTTTGCGGGGGGTGCCGTTATTGCTATTGGTGCAGGGCTTAGGCGGGCGGGTGCGGAATCGCCATCGCCAACAACTTCAAGGGCTGCGACTGCGAGCGCCATGTCCTTTGTTCCATAGTCGGAAAATTCGATGCGGGCGACTCGATCATCAGCACGAATGACTTTACCGGTGCCGAATTTTGGGTGGCGGACGTTGCGGGCGATGCCGCGCGATATGGCGACGGCAGCCGGCATGATTGGCCCATGCTGGCCGGGGGCAAGGGCGACGGCGGTCATTTTCCTTCGTCCTTTGCTGCAATTTCGCCTAGTGCCCGCAGGGCATCGTCGCCATTGAGCAGGATCATTTTTTCTACGGCCTCCCGGACTCCTTCCTTCACCGCCCAGAAAAAATCGGCCGTTGGGCAACTCGTCGCGTTGCGGATGGCGCCGTCGACGGCATCGAACACGCCGGCCTGGACGGCGTCGAAGTGGGATTTTGTACTCATAGCGCCCCCTTAATGCGCTGCGCTCAGCGCGGCACGGAGTTCGGCGACATTCCATGCCGATACGCGTTCGGAAAGTTTGCGCGGGGGCGGTAATTTTCCATCGCGCACACGCCGCCAAACTGTTGCGTGCGAGCAGGCGAAAAGTTGCGCCACAATCGGCAGGCGAACGAATCCGCTACCGGGTAAATTATCAAAATCCTTGAGTGCTTTTTCCATAGCAAACCCCTTTCTTTGGGTTCGCCATGCACGTGAAAATGCCCAGCGAACCAGAATCGAAAAATGCGAAGTTCTTCGCGTTCTCGTCTGCTACGGCTGGGCATTGGGCGGCGTACTGCGGTAAGTGTCGCTTACCTCGCCTGCACGTCGCGCTGTCGGCGCTC
>CAYXEY010000701.1:0-1613 GCA_964464105.1 uncultured Planctomycetaceae bacterium | reverse complement strand
CGTGCTACTTACTGCTGCTGTCAGACTCCCGAATATCCGGGAAGTGAGTGCAAACTATCAGTTGAGGCAGGGCGTGTCAAGCACATTCATCAAGATGCTGCTTGTCGCATCGGAATCACGTTATCAGATTCCTGTGGCCACGCTTTCCCGGACTCGCATGCCTCAATGAGGGCCGTCCATCGCTCAAGCACCTTGCGCCGCTCGGTCAAGTAGTCGTGCTGGTCATAGACGGCGAGTAGGCCGCCTCGTGTGTGATTCAGACAACGTTCAGCGACGATCACGCTAGCGCCGATTGTTTCGGATGTCAGCCAGCTTCGTGCCGTACTGCGCAAATCGTGAGGGGTAAAGCGCCGGATCGGATTACCTGCCGAAGCTTGCCTATCGCAGAGCTTGTGCAGCATGGCATTCAGGGCGCGCGGCTCGAAGTGAATGTTGCCGCCGTGGTTGTTTACGCGCCGCTGTTGCCGCGCAGGCATGACAAGAGGCGAACCGCAGGCGAGCGTTTCCAGGTTCTTGAACCAGTTCGCCACCGGAGGAATAAGCGGCACGGTGAAGCCCCTGCCCGTCTTGGAATTTGTGTCCGGGATGAACCACAGTCCGCGCTCGAAGTCGATATGTGCCCACTCCGCCCGCGCAAGCTCGCCGATGCGAACGCACGTCGCCAGCAGGATTTTTACTGTCAGGGCGTTTTCTGCACCGATGGATGGCAACGCTGGAAGGATCGTCCTAAGTTCCGCTTCGGTCAGCATTAGACGTTGCCTCTTTGGTTCCGGTTTGCCGCAGATCGCTGAAACTGATATGCCGGCGCAAGGATTCGCTGTCACCACATGCCTCGCGACGCCATGCTTGAAGATTTCAGACAGGGCGGTGAAAACCAGTTCGGCGACGTTGATGGATTTCTCCCCCACCGCTTCCACCAGCGACACCACATCGGATGTTGAAATCTCACGCGCTGGTATTTTCCCAAGCTTCGGGAGAATCACGTTTTCGATATGGTGCTTCCGTTGCTTGACCGTGCTTGCGGCCAGGTCGGGAAACGCCTTGTCCATGTAGTCAGTCGCCAACTGTCGAAAGCTCTTCGCTGCCGCACGCTCGATGCCGACTATCTGCTTCTCACGGGCAACATCGACACCGCTCTGAATGCTGGCGCGCGCCTTCCTCGCATCATCGCGGGCTTCGGCTAATGACTTGTCAGGGTAGCGGCCCAGCGTCAATTCTCGCGCTTTGCCGCCGTAGCGGTAGCGCAGCACCCATGCCGCCGTGCCGGCGCTCGAAAGGGTGAAGGTCAGGCCGCCCCCATCCGCCTTGGCGACAGGTTTGCCGGCCTTGATCCAGCGCCGAATTCGTACGTCCGATAGCTTCTCAATCAGCTTGCCCATGATCGCCCCCTATGCCGTGAGGATGTGTAGCTAGAAGCCTAACTACACGCCTAGCTACACACATTATAGGCGATGGTGTGATACGTTGTAATCTTAATTGACACAAAAAAGCCCGTGGAAACGGGCTATTGGGCTTGCGCTTGAGGCGGTGTGTAGCTACATGAAACGCTGATTAAGGTTACAGGTGGCGAGCTTCATTTCCCGGCGGGCGGATTGCCCGGGGCCTGCCCGGGC
>CAYXEY010000700.1:0-3063 GCA_964464105.1 uncultured Planctomycetaceae bacterium | reverse complement strand
GGCATTCGCTCGGCCTGGAACGCGGCATCGGTTTCGATGCTGCACAACGATGCCACCAACTTTTGCTGGGGCGGATCGACCGCCATCCGGCGCGAGACTTTTGACAAGCTTGAAATCGCCCGGCACTGGGATGGCGCCCTGTCGGACGACTACCAGCTCACCCGTGCGGTCCGCGAGGCAGGTCTGAAGATCCGCTTCGTGCCGCAGGCCCTGGTGTCGTCAGCCGACCAGACGACCTTCAGCGGCTTCTGGCGGTTTGCCCGGCGGCAATACATTATTACGCGCGTCTGTGCACCGGAGATCTGGTTCTCCGCGCTGTTCCTGTGCGTGAACCTCATCAACGGGGCCACCTGCGCATTCCTGCTGTTCGCAGCTGCGTCGCTCGGATGGATCGGCGACGGCACCACCGCTACGATCGCCTGCGCAACCTGGCTGTTCATCCTCGCCCTGGTCGCCGCCAAGGCCCTGGTGCGGCAACTGGCCGTGCGACAGATTCTGCCGCCGCCGGCTGTCACGTGGCGCGACCTCACCTGGGACGTGCTGGGCGTGGCCTTCGTCGGCAGCCTGCACATGGTGCTGCTCCTGTCGGCCGCATTGACCCGACGGTTCTTCTGGCGGCACACCGAATACGAGATGGTCGGACCCGACCAGACTCGCGTCATTCGTCGAATCTCAACGACCCCCTCCGAGTCGGCGCTCGCCCCAGTGCATTCCGCCCAATAGGCGCACGTTATTCATCAATGTCGATTAAGCTGTAGCACTGAGCCCGATGGTTGCGCGTCGTTTGGCGCAGCGCTCCAAAGGCGTAAAGACACGCCGGCTCCGTCCGGAGGGACACGTCATGCTCGACGAGCTGTTTCAACACCAGGCCGAACTGAATCGCCGCATCGGCTTCGACCCCGCCAAGCTGCACGAACAGTTCGACGCACAGAAAGCCGGCGAGTGGCTGAACAATTACATCACCGCAGCCTGCAATGAACTGGAGGAGCTGCGAAATTGCACTTATTGGAAGCACTGGTGCGCCGAGGCGCGCAACGGTGAGCGCTTCAAGCTGCATGACTTGCAGAATGCCCGCGTCGAGGTGATCGATCTGCTCTTTTTCTGGATTTCGATGGCCCAGTGCGTCGGGCTCAACGCGAACGACGTCCGCGAACTCTATTTGCAGAAACTTCAGGTCAACCAGCGGCGGCAGGACAACAATTACTCGATGGCTGCCAAAACCGAAGATGACAACAAGGGCATCCGGTTGACGCGGGATGACGCCGGCCGGTAACGGCGAATTGGGGGAACCGGACCTTTCTTTGACGTCGCTAACATGTGTCCGGTGACACGGTTATGGTCCCTGCGTGCCTCAGGACGCCGTCAAAATGTCGGAGTGTCCCGTTTCAGCTTGACTTTGCAGGGGTGTTCCGAAAATACTGTATATCGAGCCAGGGTGGATATTAAGGGAGTGGGTTTCCAAGCAGGACTTCGAGCGTTCGGCCTTTCAGCCGCGCGCCGTCAGCGGCGCGAATGACTTTTCATGCGCCTCGCATGACTTGGGGAATCCACCATTATTTCGACAGGAGCGTATTTGATGACTTCGCCCCAAATGGGACGCCGCTGCGTATTGGCCTTCGCCGCACTTGCACTCGTTTGCACGGTCTCGCTCGCTGAAGAGCCGCGCGGAACTGACGGCACGCCCGCAACAACCCACGAACATCTGTTTTATATCGAACCCGGACCGACCGTCGAGGCAACCCACGATTTTGACGGCGTGACCGAACTGGTCGAAACGCAGGCGACTTGGCGGCCCTTCTGCGGCAGCGACATGGGTGACATGACGCAGGAGCAGTTCGCCGACTTTGTGCAGAACCTCAAAGCCGCCGCGGCCACGGCGACGTTCGAAACGCTGGACAACCCCGCTCCGCATGGCGGCGGGTTGAATCTCGTCTTCAACGTCAGCAATCCGCCGGCCAACGCGGCTGCCGCGATCACCGCGGTGGAAAACTATCTTGAGCCCTTGTTCGGCGACACGATCACGGTCAACATTCCCATCTCCTTCCAAAGCATGGGCGCCGGCGTGCTGGGTTCAACCCAGAGCTTTTCGACGGGCGCAAGCTATTCAACGGTGCGCAGCGGCCTGATCAACGGCATGGACGGCAACGACACGTTGCAGACCTTTCTTCCCGCAAGCTCAGTGCCGGTCAAATTCAACGGCAGCTCGGCCACGATCACCAATGTCACCACGATCACGGTGAATACCGCAAACTATCGCGCCGCCATCGGCGCCATCGGCACCAATCCCGATGCCAACATCTTTATCAATACAGATTTCTCATTCGATTACGATCCGTCCAATGGAGTTTCCGGCACATGCTTTCGCTCGGTGCTGATCCACGAAGTGCTGCACGCCCTGGGCTTTGTCAGCGAAGGCGACGGATCTAACACGAACGACATCAAGACGCTCGATATTTTCCGATTCCGGCGCACCACGGAAAACCCGAGCACGACCGCGGAATTCACCACGTTCCCACGAGCAGTCTGGACATCCAATCGAATCGCGGACGACGTGAACACCGATTTGATTCCGGCTGAGTACCGCATGTCGTGGGGCGGCGCCGGCGCATATCAGGCATCCCACTGGCGCGATCAAGGCGGCGTGCCCACCAACGACATCGGACTGATGAACCCGGCCATTTCGGGCGGAGTGACCTGGGCCGTCAATTACCTGCAAACTTCCGATCTCGCCGCCATGGACGCCATCGGCTGGGACTACCCCGCGGTCATCGTGGACACCACACCTCCGACCCCTAGTCCCATGCAGTTCAACAATCTTCCCTCGGCCGTCAACGAATCGTCCATCACCATGATGTCCGTGATCGCGACGGACACCCAAAACAACTCAATCTCCTATTTCTTCGATTATGTCGGCCTGCTGCCGGGGGCAAATGACAGCACCTGGCAAGGATCGATCATTTACACTGATACCGGCCTGACCGAAAACACCTCGTACTCCTACCGCGTCAAGGCGCGGGACAGCGCAAGCACGCCGAACGAAACGCTCTATTCAGCGTCGGCGGC
>CAYXEY010000699.1:0-3065 GCA_964464105.1 uncultured Planctomycetaceae bacterium | reverse complement strand
GATTGATGAATATGCCTTACTCTCAAATCTCAAATTAAAAATCTCAAATTCACCTGTGCATCGCTGCGATGTTTGCGCTTGCTATCGCTCTCTCCGGCTGCGATCGCTCCGGCGCCTCTCCACAAAACTCGACCGCGAAGCCCGCCGCCGGCCCGCGAAACATCGTCTGCACCATCGGCATGATCGCCGACGTCGCGAAGATCATCGGCGGCGACCGCGTGAAAGTCACCGGCATCATGGGTGAAGGCGTCGATCCCCATCTTTATAAGGCCAGCACCGGCGACGTCCGCCTGCTGACCGACGCCGACCTGATTCTCTACAACGGACTGAATCTCGAGGGCAAGATGGGTGACCTCTTCGTCAAAATGGCCGCGAAGAAGCCCACGGTCGCCGTCACCGAGAAGATCGACGAGAAGCTGCTCCGCGAGCCGCCCGAGTTCGCCGGACACTTCGACCCGCACGTGTGGTTCGACGTGTCGCTGTGGATGTCCGCCGTCGAGCGAACCCGCGACGCCCTGATCGCCCTCGATGCCGACGGCGCCGGCGACTACAACGCCCGCGCCGCGGCCTATCTCAAGGAACTCGCCGAATTGCACAAGGAGTGCGGCGAGAAGATCGCCACCGTGCCGAAGGAATCGCGCGTGCTCATCACCGCGCACGACGCCTTCGGGTACTTCGGCCGCGCCTACAACATCGATGTGCGCGGCTTGCAGGGCATCAGCACTGAGAGCGAGCCGAGCCTGCGTGATGTCAATACGCTGGTGGATATGATCGTCAGCCGCAAGGTGAAGGCCGTCTTTGTCGAGAGCAGCGTGCCCGCCCGCAACGTCGAGGCCCTGATCGAGGGCTGCAAGTCGCGCGGACATGCCGTGCGCATCGGCGGCGAGCTTTTCTCCGACGCCATGGGCCGCCCCGGCACGCCCGAAGGCACATACATCGGCATGGTGCGGTATAACGTGCGCACCATCGTGGATGCACTGAAGTGAAGCAAGACGCCGTATACGAAAACAAGGAAGCGCTACCGCAAACAACCCCCTTGCCTGCGCAGCAAGGCACTCTCGCCGTCGACGTGCATGACGTCACCGTCGCCTATCACCGCAAACCCGTGCTTTGGGATGTCGACGTCGAATTGCCCCCCGGTCGGCTCATCGCCGTCGTCGGCCCCAACGGCGCCGGCAAATCGACCCTGCTCAAAGCCATCCTCGGCCTTGTGCCGATCGCCAGCGGACGCATCCATGTGTTCGGTCGTCCCACGGCGGAAGCGCGCTCAATGATCGGCTACGTGCCGCAGCGCGAAACCGTCGACTGGGATTTTCCAGTCAGCGCGCTCGATGTCGTAATGATGGGCCGTTACGGACGTCTCGGCTGGTTTCGCCGCCCCGGCAAGCGCGATCGCGATGCAGCGATGGAATGTCTCAAGCAACTGGGCATGGCCGATTTTGCAACCCGGCAGATCAACCAGCTCTCCGGCGGACAGCAGCAGCGCGTCTTTTTGGCCCGCGCACTGGCACAGGAAGCTGCAATCTATTTCATGGACGAGCCGCTCGCCGGCGTCGACGCCGCGACCGAGCAGGCCATCATCGAATTGCTCCGTTCGCTTCGCACCGCCGGAAAGACCGTCGTCGCGGTGCATCACGATTTGCAGACCGTGCCCGAATATTTCGATCACGTCGTGCTCCTGAACATGCGCGTGGTCGCGGCGGGTCCGACCGAGCAGGTGTTTACGCAGGCAAACCTTCAGGCGACCTACGGCGGACGACTCACGCTGCTCGATGAAGCAGCTGAAGCTGTTCGCCGCGGCAAAGCCCATTGACGGAAACGCAGACCCTGGCATCTCAAGTGGTAAATGGGATTCACGACGTATGTCTGACTTCTGGCGGCTGATCACCCTCGGCGACCCCAACACCCGCGTGGTGCTGCTGGGTGCGTCGCTGCTGGGACTGACCTCGGGCGTCATCGGCACCTTCACCGTGCTCCGCCGCCGCGCCCTCGTGGGCGACGCCCTGGCCCACGCCGCCCTGCCCGGCATCTGCACGGCCTATTTGATTGTCGGCGACAAGAGTCTCATTGCCTTCCTGATTGGCGCCCTGGTCTTCGGCATCCTCGGGGTGCTTTGCATTTCCTTCATCCGCTCGCACACCCGTATCAAGGAAGACGCGGCCATCGGCATCGTGCTCAGCTCCTTCTTCGGCTTCGGCATCGTCCTGTCGCGCATCATTCAGAATCAGCCGACCGGCAACCGTGCCGGACTCGACACCTTCATCTTCGGCAAGGCCGCGGCCATGCTCCGGCAGGATGTACTCATCATCGCCATCATCGCCGCGGTGGTGCTGCTGGTCGTCTTTCTGCTCTTCAAGGAACTCTCGTCACTCTGCTTCGATCGCGACTTCGCCGCCACCCAGGGCTGGCCGGTCTTCGCCCTCGACGTGCTACTGATGGGCCTCATATGCGTGTGCACGGTCATCGGCCTGCCCGCGGTCGGCGTCGTGCTTATGGCTGCCTTGCTCATCATCCCCGCCGCCGCGGCACGCTTCTGGACCGAGCGGCTGTCCATCATGCTGATCATCGCCGGAGCACTCGGCCTGGCCTCCGGCGCGATCGGCACGGCCATCAGCGCGCTCCATTTTGAATACGTCGTCGCCGGAAAGACCATGCAGCTCACGATTCCCACCGGTCCTGCGGTCGTACTGGTCAGCGTGAGCGGGTTCATTCTGTCATTGCTGCTCGCGCCGCAGCGCGGTGTCATCGCCGATCTCTGGCGGCGCAAGCGCTTCTCGGGGCGCATCGCCGCGCAACATGTGCTTCGCGCGGTTTATGAAGTGGGCGAATCGGGCGGCGATTTTTCGCGCCCTGTCTCATTCGATGCACTGCTGCGCCTGCGCTCGTGGAGTGCCGCTTCATTGCAACGATCGCTCGATCGCGCCGCGCGACGCAATCAGATCGTCGCCGGTGCAGGTGGATTCCTCCTGTCCCCTGAGGGACTAGACGAGGCAGCCCGGCTCGTTCGCACACACCGGTTGTGGGAAACATTCCTGTACAGGACATTAAATCTTACCCTACATGAG
>CAYXEY010000698.1:0-3084 GCA_964464105.1 uncultured Planctomycetaceae bacterium | reverse complement strand
CGCTTCGAGCGTGATCTCCGGAATGCGCGACCACTTGCCTTTGTCCCATAGCTGGTCCGTGTGCGCGCCAATGCGCACGCGCAACTTTGCATCCACCGCGACCTTCGGTACGTCGATGCGAATGGACCGGCCCGGCGCGGCGTAAAGCCCGGTGCTGTGCCAATCGGGTATGGCGCAGTGGATTTCGAGCGTTCGCGAGATTTCCTTCGCGTGCTTCGCCACCTCACCCGGGAACTCGCGCGCTGCTGGGTGCGCCGTCACACGATCCGGCGGGAGTTTGCGAAGCTCCTCGATTTGCATCGTGAGCAACAGCCGCGCGACACCATCAGCGCTGGTGATCGGCTTCTTTTCTGTTGGTATGAAATCGTCGCTTCGGTCCTTCTGCAGCCCATGCAACTTCGGGCGCAGCACCTTGTCATCCTGCGGAAGAGCTCGAATGGCAGACGACGCGGTCCACGACGCCTGGCGCATCTCGTCTTTCGAAATGTGTTTTGAGTCACCCGCTACGATCGCGTCGACCGCTGCCATGGCGTGAATGTATGGGCTGAGTGGCCTGGAGCAATCGAATCCGATTTTGCCGGTGCGATCGAGCGTACCGTCGGCGATGCAGATGCCCGATCCATCCAGGATGCGATTCAACGGATGCACGTCGAGTGTCTTGCCAGGGTTCAATTGCAGCCATCCCCAGCCCAGGCCACAGGCGACGATGCCGCCGCCTGCGCGAATATGCTTGCGGATTGCGTCAATTTCAGATTTTGAAGAATTGCGCTGCGACATGTAGAGCACGTCGAGCGAGTCGAGACTTGCGGACCAGTTGCGCCCGGTCAGCAACACGATGTTGCACCCCAGCGGCTTCAAGGCGTTGCCCAACTCCGAAGAGAAAACGCCGACTCGCGTCGGCTGCTTTGAATCGCGATTGCGTGATACCCACTTCACCGCATTCGTGATGAGCGTTCTGGTATCGGCCTTCGCAAGCGTCTCGCCATCCGCATAGCCCGTGTGACCGAAAACGACCACGCGACCGGCCCCACATTTTCCCGCCGCCACCACCGGCGCCATGATTCCTCGATCGGCCGCCCCGGCGACGACGGCAAACGCGTTGTCATCGACGATCACGAGTGGCCCGGGTACACCGGGCGCGGCGATTTCCGATACGCCGGCGAGCAGTCCCGCGCGAATCCTCTCATGGTCATCAGCGGCATGCGCGAAAATCGATTCGGCGAATGACGACACAATGAACACAAACATCAACGTGATTTGCTTCATGGATCACATTCCTCGGGGCACAACGGTGTCGCGTCGCCACGCGCACTCCAAGTCGAGGATCAGGTCGCGCAGGCGATTCGCAGCTAAGCATAGCCTCTTGTGCAACTCAAACGAGGCCGCAGATGGTGGTTCACTGTTTGAGGAGATCCAGCCAGGCAGCCCGCCCGTATGCGAACACCAGGAACAGGAACAAGATAGTCAGCCCATGGTAGCCTGCCATCAGCACGCGGCTATGCTGGAAAGGCGTTGTCTCAAACACGAAGAACTGCACCGCCAGTCGGGCCAGCCAGAAGAGGGCGATGAACCCGCAAATCGAGCGAGCCAATGGCGAACCAGCGGCCAACGTCTCGTGATGCACAACTGACATAGCGCCGAAACCGACAATAACCAGCACAATGAATGCACCGTACACCCAGAACAGCCGACGAAGGAACGGGCTGAGGCGTCCGAGCTCCTCTCGCCAGTTGAGCACACTCGGCACCAGCCCGCTGGCAATGAGTATGACGAAGTGGGCGATTCCGCCGGCCAGGATCAACACATCACGAGACGGCACGGAATTCTCCTTACATCGCCCCGAGCGCACACGCCATGGGAATGATCACGCGCATTACAAATGCCGGATGGAACAACCAGTAGACTGGTCCGATCGTGATGATCAGTGTGAAAAACCAACCGGTCGCGCCGCGGCCCAGGCCAATGCGCCGTCCGACGACAGAGCGCTCGAACAGCAATCCGGCTGCCTGGATCAGGAAGAACACCGTCGGCCCACCATACCCGGCGCCAGCGGGGACCGAAATCACCAAATCATGCACAAGGCCTGAAATGAGAAACGTCACAGCCGTGGTGCCTGCCAGCCCCAGGGATCGGCGAAGCGGACGGAAAAGGTAAGTGTGCGACAAATCGCGAAAGGCCAGATTCCAGCGGGCGCTCCAAAAGTCCGCCAGCGACGTGGACATTGCTGGGTTTCGCATCAGCGGCACCGCGTCGACGCCATTCCGCTGCCAAGCGAGCGCGAGCAAGTGGAACAAGCCGAAGTGCAGTGTGAATATGAGGCCGAACATCACGACCCAGCCGGCCAGTAAGGGGTATTCTTCCGGTACTCGCCCGGCGATGCCAATAATCATCGTAAGGCCGAGCGCGGTTTTCGCTGCCGCAAATAGCCACTCGCGAATTCTGGGCGCATCGGGCTGGCGGCTAACATCGAGAAATGCCTTTGCGTCCATTCCGGGCCACGCCAATAGGTAGCCCAGGTTTCGACCGAACGAAGCGCCTCGAGCCTGCCGACGCACGTCAAACCAGGTTAGCAACTTGCATCCGGCATAGATCGCAAAGGACAACCCCCAACACATGACCCAGGGCGGCAGAGGGCTGCACAACGCGACAATGAAGACCGGCGGCACGATCAGAGCTAGACAAGCAATAACCAACCGCCATCTTCTGATGTCGGTCTTGCCGTCGTAATGCACCCGGCGGCGAGGTGATACTGCATCGGAAATGTTCGTCGTTTCTGTAGTCACAGCTCTCGACTCGCAAACTTAACGCGGCTTCGGCCATCTTTTGATCCGGCTTCGGCATGAGCCATTCATCCAAGCATCTTCCTGATCTTGTCTCCCATCTTTACAAACCTGATGACCGCCCCGCTGGGCAGTCGTCGAATCTGGCTGTACCAACCGGTCATGGTCTGGAAAAACTCGAACATCTTGCCCAAGCGCTCGCGCGTGTGAGCCTCGCGGGCGCCGGCGGCTTCGGCTTCGGCGATGCACTCCCGCAGCAGTTCCAGCGTCGGGTCGCATTCACGCCGCTTGCGCTCGTCAAGAA
>CAYXEY010000697.1:0-3087 GCA_964464105.1 uncultured Planctomycetaceae bacterium | reverse complement strand
CAGCGTGACACCACCCATGGTCAGGCCATGGCGGTCAATACTCATGACGTTATCGGAGCGCAGGGAAATGGGGCGCCAACTAGGCCGCGGCCCCGGCCTTGCCGGCCTTGGGCGCTGTCGACTGGGCGATCTTGAAGACCGCATCGAAGGCCGCGGGGTCCGCAATGGCCACTTCGCTCAGCATCTTGCGATTCAAAGCGATGTTGGCCCCCTTCAGCCCGGCAATGAACCGGCTATAGGACATTCCGCGCTCCCGGCAGGCCGCGGTCAATCGGGTGATCCACAGGGCACGGAAATCGCCTTTGCGCGCCCGGCGATCCCGGAAGGCATAGACGCCGGCGCGGACCACGGTATCGCGGGCGGACCGGAGCAGCTTGCTGCGCGCGCCGTAGTAGCCCTTCGCGGCCTTGAGAACCCGTTTGACTTTCTTCTTATGTGCGACGTGCGACTTGGTGCGTGGCATCGGTGCGGCTCCGGCAAAAAATGATGAATTCCCGTGGGAATTCCATGTTTCTCGTAATCCCTAAGGAACGCCGGCCAGGGCCGGCGGCTCAATGCATCAAAGGGGAACACCCCTTAAATCTACACTTGTCAATCACGCCAGCAGTGCGCGGCGGGTCTTTGCCGCCGTGACTGTGTACTCCTGACCGGCCTGGCGCAGGCGGCGGCGGCGCTTGCCATTCTTGCCGCTCATCAGGTGTCCGGCGTTGATCTTCTTGTGCATGACCTTGCCGCGCGCGCTGACTTTGACGCGCTTGGCCAGGCCCTTGTGTCGCTTCATTTTCGGCATTGCTGTCTGCTCCAGTGCTGTCGGTCAAAACCGCGAGCCACGCAGTTTAACCGCGTCCCGGCCAAGCGCCAAGCAGCACCGAAAACGGCAAAATCACTCGGGTTTTGGTTCCGACGCAGGGGGCGGTTCGGACAGTTTGACCCCACCCAGAACCGTGTCGCCAAAGGGCTTGGGCCCATCGCCACCCGGGGGGCCGCCCCGCGACGCTCCTGAACCATCCGGCGGCGGACGCTTGGGCTTTTTCGCCGCCAAAGCCCCGGCCCCGCCATGTCCCTTTTTGGGCGGCGGCATCTTCAGCGGCACCAGGGTCATGGTCATGCGCATGCCCAGCATGGAGGCCGGCTGCTCGACCTTGGCGATGTCGGCCATGGCCTCGACGATTTCCCTGAAGGCCGCATGTCCGATGTCGCGGTGAAACTTCTCGCGCCCTTTGAAGCGCATCGAAAAGAGCACGCGATCGCCCTCGGAGAGAAACTCCCGCGCGTGCTTCAGCTTGATGTCGCGGTCGTGCACATCGGTCTTGGGCCGCATGCGCACTTCCTTGATCTTCTGCTCGTGATGCTTGTGCTTTTCTTTCTTGGACTGCAGGTATTTGTGCTTGCCGTAGTCCATGATCTTGCAGACCGGCGGCCGCTCCATCGGCGACACCTCGACAAGATCAAGCCCGACGTCGCGCGCCAGGCGCAGCGCCTCATCGGTGGGCACAACCCCCTTCTGAGTCCCCTCGTGATCGATCAATCGAATCGGCGACAGTCGAATCTGCTCGTTGCAACGCAAGTTCTTAATGGCGTCTCACCTTCCTTTCCGGAGTGGTTAGTGGCTGGTGGTTAGTGGCCAGAAACGACCGACTAGCCACGAATCACTACTCACTGGCCACTTTTTCCGTCGGGACGGTTCTCCTGAACCATCATCTCGACGAATGCATCGATAGTCATATTACCCGATCGCTTGTCGTCGCGGTCATTCACATTGACCATGCGATTGGCCGCTTCCTGCTCGCCGACGACCGCGATGAACGGCACCTTCATCTGTCTTGCCCGGTGCTTCTTGGGGCCGATTTTCTCAGGAGAATCATCCAGTTCGACCCGCAGCCCGTTGCCGCGCAGCACGCTGATCAGCTCAGCCGCGTAGGCTGAACTCTTCTCACTGATGGTCGCCACGACCGCCTGAACCGGGGCCAGCCAGGTCGGGAAGGCGCCCTCAAAATGCTCGATCAGGATGCCGATGAACCGCTCCATGCTGCCAAACGGAGCACGGTGAATCACCACAGGGCAATGTGGCCGGTTGTCCGCCCCGATGTACTCCAACCCGAAGCGTACGCCCATGTTGTAATCGCACTGCACGGTGCCCAACTGCCATTCGCGGCCGATGCAATCCTTGACCACGAAATCGATCTTGGGTCCG
Source organism: uncultured Planctomycetaceae bacterium (assembly GCA_964464105.1). Taxonomy (GTDB): domain Bacteria; phylum Planctomycetota; class Phycisphaerae; order UBA1845; family UTPLA1; genus CAYXEY01. The sequence goes on along the minus strand of CAYXEY010000697.1, from coordinate 893 downwards.
TAGAAGGCAGCCTCGCCGACCTCCTCAGTGGCCGACATGCCCGATTCCTTGACCGCCGCCCGCAAGGCTGCCTCGGAATAGGCCCAGCCCTCGGGATTCTTGATGAACTTGGGATCAGCCGGATCGTGCAGGCCGATGCGCACGCGATACTGGGTTAATCCCAGCAGCTCAAGCACGTACCGGGTGAGGCTCAGACAGTCGGCCAGTTCCTTCTGCAGTTGTTCGGGCGTGCAGAACAGGTGGGCGTCGTCCTGGGTGAAACCGCGCACGCGGGTCATGCCCGACAATTCGCCCGATTGCTCGTAGCGATACACCGTGCCGAACTCGGCCAGGCGCACCGGCAAATTCTTATAGCTCCGCGGCTCGCTTGCGTAGATCCGCGCATGCTGCGGGCAGTTCATCGGCTTGAGCAGGAAGCCGTCGGAGACCTGCAACTGCTCGCGGACAAACTGCATGACTTCGGCCGCGTGTCCGGGCTGAAGCCGCTTGCGGCTGCCGGCCTCGCCGGCATCGATGTACTCCATCAGCTTGTTGTAAAGCGGAGCATCGACCCGGAGCAGATCATGAATCAGTGCCTGCGCGCCGGCCGAAATCGCCGCGCCCGGCGTCGCCTTGTCTGTCTCGTACACCGCAATCCAGATCTCATTCAGGATCTTGGCGGATTCGGAATCATACAACGGTGGAAATTGGGCATCCCGGTAATACGGGAAGTGCCCGCTGGTGCGGTACAACTCCAGCCGGCCGATGTGGGGCGTATAGACTGGAGAATACCCCTGGGCCAGCAGCTTCTGGCGCAGATGTTCCTCCAGCAACAGGCGAACCATCGCCCCCTTGGGCTTCCACAACACGAGGCCGCTGCCGACCAGCGGATCGATGGTGAAGAGTTCCAACTC
>CAYXEY010000696.1:0-3087 GCA_964464105.1 uncultured Planctomycetaceae bacterium | reverse complement strand
CGATGACAAATTCTTTGCCAAAATCGTCAACTCTTCAGTGATAAGAGACTAAAAAAGCGACGGCATACTTCGCGAAAGATGCGCCGTGAAATACGCCTGGATCGACGGGCAGCGCAACGCCTACCCGCTGCCGGCGATGTGCGCGATGGATGTCAGCATCAGCGGCTATCAGGCATGGAAGTGTGGTGGCACGCCGAACCGCAAGCGGCTGAGCGATGCGCAGATGCTGACGCTGATCCGCGCTGTCCACGCCGAGTTCAAGGGCGCCCGGCAGCCCGAGAATGGCCGAGGAAATCCGGGGCAGAGGTTTCCCTGTTAGCAAGGAGCGAGTCGAGCGCCTCATGCGCCGGAACGGCATCCGTGCCCGCCACAAGCGACGTTTCAAGGCGACGACCGCTTCGAAGCACAGCCTGCCCGTAGCGCCGAACCTGCTGGGCAGGAACTTCACGCCGGCGGCGCCGAAACAGGCATGGACGGCCGATCTGACATACATCTGGACGGCAGAAGGCTGGCTCTACCTGGCTATGGTGCTCGACCTGAACTTACCCGTTTCAGTGGACGCCAATGGTGAGGTGAGGGTGTAGAGTTTTCCACGGCCGGGTGCGGGCGGCGCTTTCGACGCACGCGAACGCGTCCGGCGGTGGGAAACGCCGTCGGGTTGGAAGACGAAAGACCGAGGGAAGCTCAAATCTCGGAGCGGTTCAAGAGCTCATTTGGAGCGAATGAGCGCCAGCATGGAGTTGACATTGAGCGTCGGCGTACCTGCTTGGTCTTTGAGAATGTAAAGCCCCTTAGTGTGCATGGTGCGCGTAGAGCTTGAACCCCATCCCGTATTTACGTTCCACATATATAGGCCGAACTTCCAGGGGTGATAAGCCGCACTTTCCCGGAACGCGTTGGCGATGGTGGTATTGACACGCTGCACCGGAACACCATCTCCCACTGCGTGCCAGAGTCGCGTATAGGGCCCCTTGTTTGCCTCCCACTCATATTTCCACTGAATAACGATGTAGTTCCAAACCCCTTTCTGCACAGGGAAATCGAACACAGCGCCTCTTGCTGTCGCATTGGTGCCGTCGAGCACAGCATTTGACTGGACCCAGAAGCGAAGTTTGCCGTCCTTCCGCAGGTCAAGCTTGTTCATCGACTGAGTATTCCGACTGGTCACGCAATGGCCAAGAGACAGGATCGATATGTGATCTCCCGTTCCGTCCAAAGGATGATCGCTGCCGACATATACCGCAAATGCCGCCCAGTAGGGGATGCCGTCTCGCAGCACGGCCGGCGAGGTTTTGCTCCATCTAGACATAATTGATGCGCGTGCAGACTGGTAGCCGCTATCCTGCCGGTAGGCCATACCCTTTATGATCTTGTGCCTGATCGCCTTTTTCGATGCGTTGGCCGGATCGGATCCACGCATGGCGGTGAATTGATTGACTTTCCAGTCCAGGTAGCCTGGCTCAGGGAACGTGGTCAGGTCTCGCTCAATGTTCTGACCATTGCTGTCTTGGCCCGCCTGCAGAGCAAATCTGTATTTTGGGTAACTAGCTAGGGCGTTACTTGGGTCGATCCAGGCTACGATTCGAGGGTCAGATGCCGATGGTGAAACGGGGGCTGCCGCGGCTTGGAAAGTAAGGACGGCGCCTACGCATAACAGTGCCAGACGAAGAATCATTGTGCTTTTCTCCTGTGTCAAAGACTAGATTTGTTCTTCTTGTTATCGAGGAGCAAAGCACGTGCCGACGAGCCGACACTGATCTGGTACCCGAAAAATGGACGCCACGAGGCATGGTAGTTTGACCTTGTGGAGGTTCGATATGAAGCGAGTGAATCGGAGTTACACGCTGGAGTTTCGGGCGGCGGCAGTCAACCAGGTGACCGACGGCGGGCGCAGCATTGGTGCAGTGGCGCGGTCGCTGGAGATGTCGGCGAAGACGTTGGCGAACTGGGTTTTGCGGGCGCGCAACGGCCAGGCGCCGGTCAAAGGAGGGTCGGCGAAACAGCCGGTGAGCGAGTTGGAGGCGGAGCTCACGCGACTGCGGCAGGAGAATGCGAGGCTGCGGATGGAGAAAGAAATATTGAAAAAAGCGGCGGCGTACTTCGCCAAGGAGTCGATGTGAGGTACGCCTGGATTGAAGCGCATATCGACTCCTATCCGATCAGCACGATGTGCGAGCTGCTGGGTGTGTCCCCGAGTGGCTTTTACGCTGCGAGGCGACGCGCGCCGTCAGTGCGCGCGCTCGAGCACGCGCGGATCGTCAACGTGATTCGCCACGCCCAGACGCGGCATCGAGGTCGCTATGGTCGCCGGCGGATGACCACGGAGGTGCGTGAAACGCTGGGTCGACCGGTCAATGAGAAACGGATCGGGCGCCTGATGCGCGAGCATCATCTGGCCAGCCGTAAACGACGCCGGTTCCGGGTAGTGACCACGGACTCGAAGCACGCGCACCCGGTGGCGCCGAACGTACTGGAACGCGATTTCCAGGCCACGGCGCCGAATCAAAAGTGGGTGGCTGATTTGACCTACATCCCGACCGACGAGGGCTGGCTGTACCTGGCCTTGGTGCTCGATCTGTTCTCGCGCAAGCTGGTCGGCTGGGCGATGAGCGAGACGATGCCGCAACAGTTGACGCTGGCCGCACTGTGGGTGGCCTTGGGGTGGTGTGATCCGGCGCCCGGCCTGCTGCATCACTCCGATCGCGGCTCGCAATATGCCGCCGGGGATTACCGCAAGGTGCTCGAGGCGCGCGGCATCACCGTGTCCATGAGCCGCAAGGGCGACTGCTGGGATAACGCGCCGATGGAATCGGCCAATGGCACGGTGAAGGTCGAATGCGTGCACGCAGAACACTTCCGGACCCGCGCCGAGGCACAGCAGGCGTTGGTCGAGTACATTGGCTACTACAACACCGAACGTCGCCACTCGTCGTTGGGAAATCTTTCGCCGGCCGCATTCGAGCAGCGTTGGCATGGCAACTCTTCCCAGCCCGATGCGGGAGTAACATTGCAGTGAGCAGCATCGCGTTATCCACCGCCGGCCGGTTTCTGGTTCGTCGCAAGCGACCGAACCGGCCGGCCCTGGAT
>CAYXEY010000695.1:0-3096 GCA_964464105.1 uncultured Planctomycetaceae bacterium | reverse complement strand
GATAAAAAAATGGATTCCGCGCCTTGACAAGCGAGATACCGTAGGATACCTTATATCTAGGAGGTTCAAACATGGCCACAGAAAGCCGTCCAAAGAAGGTCCGCAGCCCGTCGTATCCCGCTATCGACTTGGAGAGCGCTATTGGCAGGGCCGAAGCGCTCTATCAAAAAGAGAAATGGCACGACGCGCCGATTGATGTGATTTTAAGCCATTGGGGATACAGCCCTGCTAGTGGCGCGGGCTTGGTTCAACTTGCGGCCTTGAAGAAATACGGGCTGCTCGTTGACGAGGGAAGCGGCGAAGATCGTAAGGCAAAGCTGTCGAATCTGGCCCGCGAAATTCTGATCTATGATGACGAGGCGGCTCGAATGTGGGCCATCCAAGAGGCCGCAAAATCGCCCACCATATATCAGGAAATCTTGAACAAATACTCTGAGGGCCTACCGTCCGATGCCACTCTTAGGTCGTATCTCATTAAAGAGAAAGACTTTAACGACAATTCTGTTCGTGACCTTATCTCCGTAATGCGCAAAACTTTTGAATTTGCCAAACTCGGGAGCGGTGATACAATAGGGGCATCAAATGAGGATACGCAGCGCGAGCCGCGTCAGCCTATGACACAAGCCCTTCAAACCCCGATGCAGTCACGCAGCCAACAGCAGGCCGCAAATGTGCCAATTACCGTTGTTTTGGACGGAGGCGCAATTACGGTCGTACACATTCCACGAATGCCGGAGGCGGCGTTCGTGCTATTCAAATCGCTGCTGGAAACCTACAAGCCCGCCATAGTTGTCGATCCGGCGGCAGATAAATAGAAACGCCCGGCTTTGGGGCCGGGCGTCGGGCCGGAGATGCGATCTCCGGGGCTGTTTGGTACAGGTACCGTATCAGGGCTATTGTCGGATGTCAAGTCCTTCCCGCTTAATCTTTTACGTCGATGGATTCAACCTTTATTTTGGCTTGCGTGAAGCTGGATTGCGACGCTGTTTTTGGCTCAATCCTTGTCAACTTGCCAAATCGTTATTGAAGCCCAACCAGACATTGGTGTGCGTCAAATACTTCACGTCGATGATAAGCGATGATCCCGCCAATCCTGGCAAAGCTGACCGCCAAAAGACATTTCTAGAAGCCATCAACACACTGCCAGATCTGCATATCTATTACGGTCAGTATCAGGTCAATCCTCGCCGATGCGATTCATGTAAAACCGTGTCGAGAATTCAGAGCGAGAAAATGACCGACGTTAATATCGCGGTTGAGCTGATGTCCGATGCGTTTCAGGACGCTTTTGATGTGGCGATGATCGTCTCGGCAGACAGTGATTTGGTTCCGCCAGTTCGAGCAGTGCGAACCTTATTTCCCAAAAATAAAACAGTCTTAGCGTTTCCCCCGTCCAGGCGTGGAAAGGCGCTTGCTAAAGCCGCGCATGCAAGCTTCCAAATTGGTCGCGCCAATCTGATGGCAAGTCAGTTTCCAGATATCGTGATTCGACAGGATGGTTTTAAGCTTGTTCGCCCCGCGACTTGGTATTTTTGAGCTTCCCGCCTATCACCTGTTCGACGATCCGCAGGGCATTCTGTGACGTGTCGGGCTTCGGCTTGCGTGCGGGCTTCCGTTTGGTGGTCTTTTTCTTCGCCATGCCGGACAGTATAGCGTGGAGAATCTTGCCAATGGGCATGAGCCACTACTACAGGCCCAATGATGATGAACCTCTGCTCGTGGTCGGGCTGATGGGAATCATCTATCTTCCCCCTTTCATCCTCGCCCTTGACCGAAAAATATCAGCCGGGTGGCTGATTTGGATTCCGTGGTTCATTTGTGTCGGCTTGCTACTCGCTGGCTTGATACGTCTGCTTCTGCGGCGTGGGCGGCGTTAGTTCAAACTTTACCAGTACCCGGGAGTCTTTCGATGCGGTGATTGCGGGCCGTGCCGTTATCATGATGGACCGTGGTTTCCCTGGCTGCAGCCGAACCTCATCAACGCAAATCTGAACCGTGGAGGGGTGTCATGACCTATCGAATCACTGCCCGATTGGGCCTGCTTCTCGCCCTTGTCGTCTCTTGGGTTTCCCTGGTGCGCGCGGACGGAGATCCACCGCACTTCGCCGCCGATCGGCCCTTCGACGTCGATCACATTCGCCTCGATCTGCAGGTCGATCTCCCCAAGAAGACGGTCGACGGCCGGGCGACCATCACCGGCGCGGCGCTGCGGCCGATTTCCACGATTCGTTTGAACGCCGTCGACTTCGACCTGCGCGGCGCAACGCTTCAGATCAATGACGGCCCCGCGAATAAGACCGCTTGCCACAATGACGGTCAATACATCGAGATTCCCCTGCCGGCCATGCTTCCCGCGGGCGGTCGATTCACCGCGACCCTCGACTATCGAGTCACCGACCCATCCAACGGCCTGTCCTTCTTCGCACCAACCGACGAGGAGCCGGACGTTCCGCACCTCGTGTGGTCGCAGGGCCAGACGTCGACCAATCGATACTGGGTGCCTTGTGTCGATCGTCCCAACGAAATGCAGACAACTGAAGTGATTTGCACCGTGGCCAAACCGTACACTGTGATCAGCAATGGCAAGGCCCTGGAAACAGTTGAAAACAAGGACGGCACGCGCACCTTCCACTGGCAGCAATCAAAGCCCCATTCGGCTTACCTGATGACCCTCATTGTCGGCGATTTCGTCTCCAAGACCGACACCTGGCGTGGCAAGCCGGTCACCTACTACGTCCGCGAGAAATTCAAGGACCAGATTGACAACTCCTTCTCCAAGACGCCCGCCATGCTCGAGCATTTCAGCAAGCTGATCGGCGTGGAATACCCATGGGACAAATACACGCAGACCTGCTGCTATGCCTTCGGTGGAGGCATGGAAAACACCAGCGCCACGACCCTCGGTGAGAACACATTGCACGACGATCGTGCCCATCTCGATCAAGACAGCGACGGCCTGGTCGCTCACGAATTGGCCCATCAGTGGTTCGGCGACCTGCTGACCTGCCGCGAATGGTCACACACCTGGCTCAACGAGGGATTCGCCAGTTACTTCGAAGCCCTGTGGGACGAGCACGACCAGGGTGACGACGAGTT
>CAYXEY010000694.1:0-3106 GCA_964464105.1 uncultured Planctomycetaceae bacterium | reverse complement strand
GTCCTCAACCCGCACGACCAGGGCATCGGTTTCGTTCATTTGCCGCGCACCTCGATACCGGCGGCGAAATGCCGGATCGCCGCAGGAGGAACATCGCCCATGACAACGACCCGATAGCCGTCGATCATCCTGTTGATCACGCTGATTGCGCCCATCGTCTGAAGTTCAGTCTCTATAGGCTCCGAATTCGGGGGCACCGGTGAAACGAATACCGAGAGAGCCGCCAGTCCATCCGAGAATACCCAATGGAGTACGTCACGCGACTCTCCGGCGACCAATCCGGGAAGGCTGCGCTGCATGGCGGCCTGACGACGGAATCCGGGAATATCGGCACGAAACAGCCATGGGCCATCGTCGCGGATATCGCGCAATTTCGCCTGCCTGATTTCCCAGTCGTTCTGATCATAACGAGGCTTGAGCGCATCCGCACTTGCCGGAACGCCCATTTGCAACTCGACGAAGGCCATCGATTCGAGCGACTCGCCCAGCGCATCGAAGGTATCCGCCTTCAACAACAAACCGCTTTGTCGATCGACCCGGAATTCGCGACCAAAGCGCCAGGAATCACGCGGATCCAGATGAATGACCTGACTGTCGATGCCGGCAACTCGGGCAGTCGCACCGAGACGGATCGCGTAATGCTCGCCCAGCCCGGCCAGACTGACCGGCAGCAGTGCCGGAAATGTCCGGCGCGTGCTGCGCTGCTCGACAATGACCATGCGCCGGTCGGGCAGGTAGCAGCGCACCTCGTCATTCTCGCGCACCACTTCGCGCGGACTGCCATCCAGAACCTCCAGCCTCTCCGCCTGGCGCCCCTGGGCAGCGACATGCACGATGCGGGAAGTTTCGCTCTGCCGCCCATTGTGATAAACGAACGTGCCGCTGTAACTGAGCCGATGAGCGGCATCGGCCACCTTCTGCAGCCATTGCAACGCCTCCTGCTGACCGGGCCCCGCGTGCACCGGGTTGGCGATCGCCAGCCAGCCAAGGGCCAGTGCAAACACATACCTCATGGGCGTGCCGGCGATCCGACCAGACTCACGGTACGAACCTGCTGCGTCCCGTCGCCCAACCGGAAAGAAGAAGATTGGGTTTGATGTGCCAGCAGATACTCGCTGATATCCGAGCGTGCGGGATACATGACGGGCGCCGGAGACGACTTCCCCTCGGCCTTCGCCAGGACAGGTGCTGCGCGGGTAAGGGCTAAGGTCGGCGCTGGCGCGACGGCAGCAAGATTGCCCGCCAGACCGGCGGCGGGGCGGGGATTGCCTGCCAGGGCTAGCCAGCCCACGACAGCCACACCCGCGACTGACGCGGCCAGCGCCAGCAACGGTCGATGGCGGGGTATCCGATTCAGGTTTCGCGGAGCGAGCACGACCGGCTCATCGTCCAGCCTGGCCATCACTGCCGCTGTCATGTCATTGGCAATCGCCGACTCGCCACGAAGATGATCGCCAATCAAGGCGTAGGACGCCCATGCATTGCGCGCTGCACCGTCGGCAACAGCCGTACGAATGGCCGATACCACCTCGTGCGGCTCGAGTTCGCCGTCGAACAGCGCAGAAACCTCATTAAGTTGCGAGTTCATGTCGTTCTCCATCATTACCAGCGCCGGTCAGGCGCGGCATCCAGCAAGGGGCGCAATTTGGCAGCAATCGCATCGCGGGCCCGGAAAATCCGCGAGCGCACCGTTCCGATCGGACAATCCATCACCTGGGCAATTTCTTCGTAGGAGAGGCCATCGATCTCGCGCAAGGTAATCGCCGTCCGCAAATCCTCCGGCAAGGCTTCCATGGCAGCATTCACCGTGGTGCCGATCTGCTTCGACAGCAGAATCCGGTCCGGGGTTTCGTCGTCACGCAACAGGACGCTGTCCTCGATGCCGCCATCGGATTCATCGTTCGTTGTAATGTCGGTCACTGTGGGCATGCGTCGTCCATGGGCGACCAGCCAGTTCTTGGCAGTATTGACGCCGATCCGGTACAGCCAAGTATAAAAGGCGCTTTCGCCGCGAAAGTTCGGCAAGGCCCGATAGGCCTTGATAAAGGCTTCCTGTGTGACGTCCTCCGCCTCGGCCGGATCGCGCACAAGCCGCATCACCAGCCGCAGCAACTTGCGTTGATATTTGTTGACCAGCAGACCGAAGGCTTCCCGGTCGCCGGACTGGACCCGTTCGACCAGAACGAGGTCGGCTTCGCGCTCTCCCATATGACGGCGTTGTGGTTTCAAAAAAACGTTGGCGCGACAGTATAGCCGCCTTCTCTATGGGCACATTTCGCTCCTTGCTGGCATGCGCAAATGACCGGCCATGACGAGAATAGTTCCACGACCCGCGTGATATAGTCGCCCACACCATGGTGAAAATAGATTACCTGCAGAGTTTCGACATTCTCGTCATCGGCAGCGGCCTGGCTGGCCAGTCGCTCGCCCTGCGACTGGCCGATACGCACCGCGTGGCCCTCGTCACCAAGCGCATGATCGACGACTCGGCAACCAACTGGGCACAGGGCGGCATCGCCGCGGTGCTCGATGGCACGGATTCGATCGAATCCCACATCCAGGACACTTTCACGGCTGGCGCTGGTCTGTGCGATCCGGTCGCCACCCGCTTCGTCGTCGAGCACGGACGCAGCGCAATCGACTGGCTGATCGATCAGGGCGTGCCATTCACGCGTGACGAAACCGGCTATCACCTGACTCGCGAAGGCGGCCACAGCGCCCGCCGCGTTATTCATGTTGCCGACGCCACGGGTGCCGCCGTGCAACAAACGCTCAGCCAAAAGGTGCGGCTTCATCCCAACATCACCGTACTTGAGCGGCATATCGTCGTCGATCTCATCACCGGAACGAAACTTGGCCTGAAAACCCAGCGCTGCTGGGGTGCCTACGTCCTCGATATCGACAACGAACGGATCATCACCGTCGCCGCACCCAACACCGTAATCGCCAGCGGCGGTGCAGGCAAGTCTTACCTTTATACAACCAACCCCGACACCGCCACCGGCGACGGTATCGCGATGGCCTGGCGTGCCGGTTGCCGGGTCGCCAATCTGGAGTTCATCCAGTTCCACCCGACCTGCCTCTACCATCCGCACGCCAAGTCCTT
>CAYXEY010000693.1:0-3107 GCA_964464105.1 uncultured Planctomycetaceae bacterium | reverse complement strand
CGTCGATTTCATCGCCCGCCCCGCCGATGGCAAACCCATGTGGATGCCGTGTAAAACCCGCCAATGGACTGACCTGCGCCAGCCGCTTGCCCAGCAGCAGATTCACCACTGTGCTCTTGCCCGTCTGGGTTGGACCCACAACGGCGATTTCAAATGGACTCGACGAATGGCGATTTCTCAGGCCATTTCGCAGGACGCTCTCGCCGAGCCGCAGGGATGTTAGCCGTGCCCGCTCTACCTGCGAATCGCCCGCGCCACGCTCGGCATGATCGCGAAGCAACCGAACCAATTCATGCACGGAGTCGCCGGCGTCGATCCGGGAAAGATGTGTCGCGGTGGCCTGCGGCATTATCAACGATTCTAGTCGAATGAAACGGCGGAGTTGCGACTGGACAGCCTGAACTGACGACTGAGAACCGAAAGCTGACAACGCTTCCTCAGCACAACGCCGCATAGGTCAGCGCCGTCAGAATCATGACCTTCGCATGGTCCTGAAAGTACCGCGTGACGGCATCGGCGACTGACTCAACCATGTCCCGGCCCCGTCGCCGGGGGTCGCGGGATTGCGAGTCCGCCGGCGTGCGGGGCCAGGTGGCAAGACGTGTGCTTGGGGCATCATCGGCACGCGTCCGGAAATCAGGCGCGCAACCTGAGTTGTCGGCGTCGTTTGCAAACGACCGCGATCGCGGATGATCTGGACGAGGGAATCAGTTGATGCGGACGCGTTGCCGGAATTCAACGCGACTGTTGCGAATCCGCAACGCAGAGACAGCTCGCACCCGGCTTGATGTCCGCGCGGGCCCAGGATTTCGCAAGCCGTTCCTCGGTCGCCTCGGCCTCGACGGAGGCACCGCGGGCCGCCTGGCAAGTCGCCAGTCCCTTGAGTGACCAGCCATTCTCGGGCCAGTTCTTCAGGTCGTCGCGATAGACCTGCTCGGCCTCGGCGTGGCGTCCGGCATTGACCAGCACGGCGCCGAGCGCATGGCGCACCGGCAGGATCCACTCCGGCGGCTCCATATATAGAAGATCGTCTTCAATGGTTACGGCCTCGCGGAGCTTGGCCACGGCATCATCGATGCGCTTCTCGCGGAAGGCGATTTCGCCCTCCAGCACGCGCTCGGCAATCGACAGCACCTTGTGCGCATTGTTAATGCCGGTCAGCGCATCCTTGGGCACGCGCTGCTTGGCTGCGAGAAACTCACGCTGCTCGTCCCGCGCCTTGTCGACCTTGTCCTTCGCTGCGTACGCAACGCCGCGTGCGTAGTGATACTGCGCCATCGAGATCGGCAACTGACCGCGCGGCTTCTTCAGCTTCAGCACGTCATCCCAGCGACCGAAACGCTTGAGCACCTCGAACTCAATGGTCAGGAAGGGATCGGCAAAGGCCGGCTGGTTCTCGATAAAGTCGGGAGGAATCGCCGCAAGCATCTCCTGCGCGGCCTTCAGCGCTGCGTCGCCCCGCCCTTCCATCATGCAGGAAAAGGTGAGGAAATGGCGATTGTGGGCCATGTACATGTTGTAAAAGCCCTGCCGCGGACGCATCGCGCGATACTTGGTGTCCGCCGCGATGGCCTTCTCGTTCATGTCCGAAGCCCTGGCCCACTGCCCCACCTGCACGTCGATATGCGACGGCATGTGAATGAGATGGCCCGACAGCGGCACCATGTCGCGCAGGCGATCGGCTGAAGCAATGCCGCGCTCGGGGTTGTTCGACGCCTCCACCATGTGAATGTAAAGGTGATTCGCGCCAGGGTGGTTTGGGTTGATCCTCAGCACGTGGTCGAGCAACGCGAGGATTACGCTCGTGCTGCCCATGGGTGAGCCGTCCCTGGCCCAATAGTCCCAGGGCTGCAGGTCCATGAGCGCCTCGGCGTAAAGCGTTCCAATGTCTGCGTCGTTGATATCCATCGAATAGCGCTGACGCATCGCAGCCGCGTAGGCCTCGTCGAGATGCTTGCGATCAGCCGGACAATCAGCCGAATACCGCGCGGCCACCGCCTCGATAAGCTGCTGCTCGGGATAGCTCGCATGATTCTTCACGGCGCGGGCCTTTTCAACCGCGGCCCACGCCGCCTTCGCGCGGTCATTGGGAAGCACCGGGTTGTTGACATGCGGCCCGTGGCATAAAGCAATGCCCCAGTAGGCCATCGCGCAGTTGGGGTCATGCCGCGCAGCGGCCTCGAACGCGCGAATCGCCTCGTCATGATTGAAGGCATAGGTCCATGTCAAGCCCTGGTTGAACATGTCCTGGGCCTCTGGCGAGGTCGTGGTGATGGCCATCATGTGATGACCGAGACCATCGAGTTTCTCGACCTGCGGGCCGGTGTCGCTGATTTGACTGGCGGGTTTGTGGCAGCCGAAGGTGAAGATGTAAATAACGGTGACGGCGGCGATTTTGCGTTTCATGTCTATGTCCCTGTATGACGGTGGTTGATTGTACTGACTTGACAGCGCCGGTCCATCTTTTCGGTTCGGCTGGCCGCCTCTATCATGCGACCGCGAACTGCGACGTCCCACGGATAGATACATGGCGAAATCCCGGGGATTCGGGCGTCACTTTTTTTCAATAGGAACAGACCTCCATGCCCAAAGACTCAGCCAAGATGGAAAAAATCGTCGCCCTGTGCAAGCGGCGCGGGTTCATTTTTCAGTCCAGTGAAATCTACGGCGGCATCAACGGCTTCTGGGATTATGGCCCGCTCGGCGTCGAGCTGAAACGCAACGTGATGAACACCTGGTGGGATTCGATGGTCCACCACCCTCCGCTCGGCCCAAACGGCGAGTTCGACATGGTCGGCCTTGAGACCTCGATCATCATGCACCCGCAGGTGTGGAAGTGCTCGGGGCATTTTGATTTGTTCGCGGACAAGATGGTCGATTGCAAGGAATGCAAGAAGCGCTTTCGAGCAGACAAAGTCTTCGTGGCCCTCATTGCGAATGGGGCAACACGCCGCGCGGCTTTTGGCATTGAAGCGGACGGAATCGCGGGGGCATACGAAGAATTCGCGTCATGTCTCGGCGGTTGGGCCAAGGCTCGGAACGACGCGGAATTCAAGAAGGCGGAAGTCTCCGGGTCGGGCGAGTCGGCGACGATTACAACAGGCAAA
>CAYXEY010000692.1:0-3112 GCA_964464105.1 uncultured Planctomycetaceae bacterium | reverse complement strand
TCATGACGCATCGGAGGACGGACGCGATCCGGCGACTTTTCCCGGCGCGGGTTAGAATTGCACCGTCGCCGTTTGGAGAAAAGTCGAAAAGGACATGAACATGGTATCGAATTTCAGCAAGTCCGCCAGGATGGACCGTCGCCAAAGTCAGGGCTACCACTTCACGTTAGGCGCGAGCGTTCTGCTATTCCTGCCGCTCTTTGCGTGGGCGCAAATGAAGAGCGATGTGCCGGCGCGGCCCTCGACCATTCCGCTGGTGATCGACTATCGCGATGGCGTTGAGAAGCACTTCACCGCGATCACTTGGAAGGCGGGGATAACCGTGCTGGATGTCATGACTGCGGCGAAGGCCTCGCCGCATGGCATCACCTTTGCCAGCAACGGTTCGGGCGAGACCACCTTTATCAACCAGATTGACGACCTCAAGAACGAAGGAGCCCGAGGGTCGCGGCGGAACTGGACCTACGAGGTGAACGGCAAACTGGCGGATCGCAGCGCGGCCGTGTATGGTCTGAAGGCGGGCGATCAGGTCCGCTGGTCGTTCTCGGATCGAAAGGTTAAGTAAGACCCCGGCCGCGGGTCGGGGGCATTGGAGTTCAAGCTCGTGATCAATCGCAATCGAATCGACGTCGTGGCTTTCGTATCACTGGTGTTGTGCGCGGCGGCCGCGCGACTCGTTCCGCACTGGCCGAACTTCACGCCGCTCGCCGCAGTGTCGCTCTTCGCCGGATTCTGGTTTGCGCGGCGGGGCATGGCTTTGCTGGTGCCGCTGTGCGCCATGCTGCTGAGCGATGCGGTCATCGGAGGATATGAGCCGGCCGTGATGGCCACCGTTTACGTCGCGTTGATGTTGCCCATCGCCTTCCGCGGCATTCTGCGTACGCGGCTCAGCGCCTTGCGAATCGGCGGCACGGCGATCGTTTCCTCGATCGTGTTTTTCCTCACCACCAATTTCGCCCACTGGCTGTGGATGGGCAACTATTCGCTCACGCTTGCCGGTCTGGGCGAGTGCTACGCCGCGGCCCTGCCGTTCTTCAAGTACCAGGTGATGGGTGATCTGATGTGGTCGGGCGGGTTGTTCGGGGCGTATGCAATGGCAGCCCGGAGCGCAAGCACGGCCCCCAGCCATGCCTCGGAATCTCTTAGCATATGAGCGTGTCCAAGCGGCCGGCGAACGCCGCGACCGTTGGATGCGCGATCACTGCCCTCGCAGTTCTCACGCGAATCAGCAGGGCCCCTTAATTGACTTCACTCGCCCTGCACGGTGCACCGCATAAGTGCCTGTGCGGGCGTGAGTTTCGGCGGTTGCGAGTCATTTTTTACTTCGGCTTGACATTTATGATCTTTGTGTCAAGATATAATCATATCAAGTGCATGATGTGGATTCGCGGCCATGGGGGGTTGAAAGGACACTCTCATGTCACGCGCGGAAATCACGGTGCGGAATTTCTCTCGGCCTTTCTGCTTGCTCCTAATCTGCGTGCTTGCGACAAACCAAGCCGGAGCCCAGTCGCTCCCACAGCCGGCGCTGAATACGCCGCTTCACGCCGTTTTTAACACGACACAGGACAACTCGCGCGGGATTTGGATCGATCAGTTAGGCGTTCTCGACATTAATCACCCGGGATCCCGATTTTATAATTTTACTGACGACGAGCCTGCGACACTGCCGCTGTCACTGTTTATTGATCGGCAGCCGCCGCCCGACCCACCGGTGGCGGTCCAATCCCTGATCACGGTGGGGCCAACCCAAATCCCCACAATGGGTTGCCTGGATTACGACCATCAATACGGAAACTTCTGGGGCGGCTCATACGACGATTCGGGACATATTTGGTTCCACTATTACTACCCTTGGGGACCTCCTCCAACTTTTCTTACCAGCGTGTGGGTCGACGCCTTTAGCGGGGACTCGCTTTATTCGGATTCGTTCGTCCACGACGTTGATCCACGATTATGGGACGGATTGGCGGTCATGCCGGATAGCACGCTCTACATCAAATCCGACGGAGGTTTTAATCTCTTTCACGTGGATCCCAACCTTAACAATGAACTCCCTCAAAAACTTGGCGACTCCTTCCTGCTCCCGTTTGCGGCCAGCGGAGTCGAAGTAACCGACAATTACCTCCTCTTGGTTTCGGTGAAGGAGGCCCGACTGTATGCGTACAGTCGTACTGGCAAATACCCGTTTGGTTTTTTTAAGATAGAAGACGGGACGACTCCTAACTTTCGCAATGTCGAAGACCTCGATCTGCGAGTCGAGGGCTCGCACATCTATCTCGTGGGTATTCCGTTGGGTACCGCCACCCAAGATGTAAAATTGTTGGAATGGGACGTTAAACCGTTGATCCTCGACACAGATAACGATGGCGTGCCAAACGTCATCGACAATTGCTCAATTGGCCCGCATCCGGCAAATCCCGGTCAGCTCGATTCAAATGGCGACGGGGTCGGGGACGCATGCATTAATGATACTCTCAATTCTGATGGCGACCAGTGGCCGGATAATGTCGACAATTGCCCATATGTTGTGAATAATAAGCAACCTGATGCCGATCGCGATGGCCGCGGCGACGCCTGCGACGACATCACTCAGTGTTTTGGAACAGAACAACTCTCGTCGCTCGACAACGGCGTTGTGGACATTGCCATTGCCGACCTCGACAACGACGGTGACGGAGAGGTCGTGACCCTGCATAACAAGTCGTATGGCGGCCCCAAGGTGGGAACCGTGGCCATTCGCTGGTCTGGTTCGCACGGCACCATTGGCAACCTATCGGAACAGTCCGCGTACGCGGTTGCGTCGGGGCAGTCTTGTCGCGACCTGGTTCTGGCAGACGTAAATGGCGACGGCTATACAGACATTGCCGTGGTCCACGACAACACTCCTGCGGACTCGCCTCAGCCCGCCGTTCCGCCTGGCGTCACTGTGCTTTGGAACGATCACACCAACCACTTCGGCGAACTCACGCATGTGAGCCTGCGTTTCGAGGAAGACGGCGAAGTGCTTACGTCCGGACATCCCGTGGGGTTCTTCCCCGTTTACCTCGATGGTCCCAATGATCCATTTCCTGAACTTGTTGTCGTCGGCAACCACCACGCGTCTGGCGTA
>CAYXEY010000691.1:0-3116 GCA_964464105.1 uncultured Planctomycetaceae bacterium | reverse complement strand
GGCTAAATCTGGGCGCCATAGGCTGGTGTGCCGCATCCGTGGAAAGGCCTGGTACGCGAAGCCCATCACGAACAGGCCGACCCAGCCGAAAATCTGCGCATGTCCATGTGCGTTGATGTCGTGAATCGATACAGCGGTAAACGCCTGGTTGCCGGCAATGCGCAGCAGGAGCAATGCGCCCCAGGCAGCGCCTGCGGTGAGGATCACAACCACGCCGCCCTTGAAAAATCGGCGGTAAATGGTGTCAGCGAGCCTGTCGGTGTCGCGGACTTCCGCCGCAGGCACTGAATTCGGATTCGCGATCGCCTCGTTCAGTTCAACGATCAGTCGATCGGCACTCACGCCGTGGGCGCCGGCGAAGTAGCCAATGGACTCGGCCGGTCCGTTAGGGCCGCCGCAGCCGCGCAAGCCATACCGGTCGAACACCAGCCGCACTCGCGGGAATTGACGCAGGACATCGGGAAGCATGGTGCCATATTCGATTTTCGTTGCGGGATTCATGTTGTATCTCTTTCACTTCGCGGCGCTACGGCCTGCCTTTTGCTTTGTTGTGCCGGCGCTCACCGTCAGGCTGATTCCACGCTTTTCACACAATGGGGCGCTGGCGCTGCGTGTTGAAACCAGCTCGTAAATGGTTGAGCTGGCATACGCGTCTTCGACCGTGGCCATGGCATCGTCGAGCCGCCGGTGAAGCGGACACAGCACGGTCCCGTGCGATCGAATCCCCAGTGGACATTCGCGAATCCGCTGAACGCCGCCGACCGCATTAATCACGTCCAGCACGCTGATGGACTGCGGAGATCGAGCCAACAGGAAGCCGCCACCGCGTCCCGGCGTCGAGATCACCAGCTCGGCGCGGGCAAGCGCTTGCAGCACCTTGGAGAGGTATCCCGCAGGCACTTTTGTCGCGGCGGAGATCTGTGCAGTGTTCAGGGAGCGTTTCGGCTGACTGGCGAGCCAGACCACAGCTCGCAATGCGTATTCGGCAGTCTGAGACGTCATGCAATGCACTCCCGTTTGCGGCGGCTCGTTAGCCGTGCCGCTCCATTCATTGAAACCTGGAGCTTGACATCCAATTATACCCCGTATATTCTGAATTTGTCAACCTGGATGTCCAGGTTTAGTTATCGCCGATCCGGCATGTGAATCGGCTTTCCCTGTACCGTTGGAGCGCTCACCCGTGCGTAACCTCCGTCTCTGGATCGCCCTCGCCGTCGTCATCGTTGGCTCATTTACCGTGCTGGGTTACTACGGCCGCGAGATCTATCACCAGGCCCCGCCCATTCCCAACCGCGTGGTGGCCGATTCGGGCCGAGTTCTGTTCACGGGCAATGACATTCGAGATGGTCAGAATGTATGGCAGTCGATGGGTGGCCAGGAAGTTGGCACGGTCTGGGGTCATGGCGCATACGTGGCGCCCGACTGGTCGGCCGATTGGCTCCACCGTCAATCGACGTGGTTCCTGGAGCGGTGGGCGCAGGCCGTACACAAGACAAACTGGCACAAGCTCGACGCCCCGGCGCAGGCCGCGTTGCAGGCTCGCTTGAAGCAGACGCTGCGAACGAACTCTTATGACACCAGGACAGGCGACCTGCTCTTGTCGGACGAGGCGGCGGAGGGCTTCGTCGAAGTCAGTCGTCATTACGACGCTCTATTTGGAAGCGATTCGGAACTGACCGACCTTCGCTCGGCCTATGCCATCGCTTCTAATTCCGTGCCTGACACAGTCAATCGCCAGAAGCTCTGCGGCTTTTTCTATTGGACCGCCTGGGCCTGCGTCACCAATCGACCTGATGCGGAGATCAGCTACACGCACAACTGGCCGCACGAGCCTTTGGTCGGCAATGTACCAACCCCTTCAATCATCATATGGTCCGTGATCAGTTTCGTGCTGCTGCTGGCGGGCATTGGCGCGCTGGCGTGGTACTTTGCGGTCGATCGGGATGGGCAAGAGCATGCGACAAGCGTACCAGCTGCCGACCCGCTGATGGCCCTCAAGGCGACGCCTTCTATGAAGGCGACGCTCAAGTACTTCTGGGTCGTGGCGGCGTTGATCGTGATTCAGGTCGGTCTCGGCGCTGTAACCGCCCACTACGGGGTCGAGGGATCTGGTTTCTACGGCTTTCCGCTAGCTGATTACCTGCCTTATGCAGTCACACGTACGTGGCACACCCAGCTGGGCATTTTCTGGATTGCGACCGCGTGGCTCGCTACGGGACTCTTCGTTGCTCCCGCGGTCTCCGGCCGTGAACCCCGATTCCAAAAACTCGGCGTCGACATTCTGTTTGTCTGCCTGCTCATCATTGTCGCGGGCACCCTCTTCGGAACCTGGTATGCCACGCGCCAGCGCATGGGCCTGGAAATGAACTTTTGGTTCGGTCACCAGGGTTACGAGTATGTCGACCTTGGCCGATTCTGGCAGATTTTTCTGTTTGTCGGTTTGTGGCTCTGGCTCTGGTTGACTGGCCGGGCACTGTGGCCCGCGTTTCGCCAGCCAGGTGAACACCGCCACCTTCTGGCGCTATTTCTCATCGCTTCGACGGCGATTGCGCTCTTCTATGGCGCGGGTCTCATGTGGGGTCGCCAGACGAATCTCGCCATTGCCGAATACTGGCGCTGGTGGGTAGTGCATCTCTGGGTGGAGGGCTTCTTTGAAGTATTCGCCACCGTGGTGATTGCGTTCCTGTTCACCCGGCTCGGACTGTTGCGCGTGGCTTCGGCCACCTCGGCCGTCCTTTTCTCCACGATCATCTTTCTGGCCGGTGGCATCATTGGCACCTTTCATCACCTGTATTTCGCGGGCACGCCCACAGCCGTGCTAGCGCTCGGCGCTGTGTTCAGCGCCCTGGAGGTCG
The DNA here is from genome assembly GCA_964464105.1 of uncultured Planctomycetaceae bacterium. Taxonomy (GTDB): domain Bacteria; phylum Planctomycetota; class Phycisphaerae; order UBA1845; family UTPLA1; genus CAYXEY01. The sequence continues at coordinate 261 of CAYXEY010000691.1, read as the reverse complement.
TCCCGCTTACGCTCATCGGCTTCGAGGCGTACGAGAACATGAAGCTTGCCGGGGTGCGCCCGTGGGCTACGGCATACAGATGGCCTATTTTCTTCTTCGTGGCCGTCGCATTCTGGAATCTCGTCGGTGCAGGCCTGTTCGGTTTCCTCATCAACCCCCCTATCGCGCTCGACTACATGCAAGGCCTGAAGACCACGCCGGTGCATGGCCACACCGCACTTTTCGGCGTGTATGGAATGCTGGGTATCGGGCTAATGCTGT
>CAYXEY010000690.1:0-3120 GCA_964464105.1 uncultured Planctomycetaceae bacterium | reverse complement strand
CCTCGTAATCGTGGAGAGTATCGAAGACATGAAAGCGATTTCTGCCGGACTCCTTGGCACGATAGAGCGACTGGTCGGCATGACGCAGCAAGGTATCGGCATCCGAATCGTCGTCCGGAAAGAGAGCCACCCCCATGCTGGCCGTCACACTCACCGGTTGGCCATTGATTTCATGCGGTGCCGCAATGGCGCTCAAGATGCGTTCGATGACGTTGTCGCACTCCTCGTCTGATTGCAATTGGTTGATCAGGAGAATGAATTCGTCGCCACCGATCCGGGCGACGCTATCCCCGCCACGCATCGACTGGGTGAGCCGCCGGGCGATCTCGATGAGAAAATCGTCACCCGCATGATGGCCAAAGCGATCGTTGATCGGTTTGAAACCATCGAGATCTAGATAGCACACCGCCAGTTTGTAGTCGCCGCGCCGGGCCTGGAAAAGCGCGACTTCGAGGCGGTCGGCAAACAGAATGCGATTTGGCAGTTGGGTCAACGCGTCGTGATAGGCGAGATGTTCGAGTCGCGATTCATGCGATTTGAGTTCCGATATGTCGGCGAACACCGCCACGTAGTGATCCGGCTGCCCATCGTTACCTTGCAGACGGCTGATGGAAAGGATTTCCGGATAAACCTCGCCGCTCTTTTTGCGGTTCCAGATTTCGCCGCGCCAATGGCCGGCCCCCTTGAGCGCAGTCCACAGGGCGTCATAGAACGCATCGTCCTGCCGACCCGATTTCAGGAGGCTCGGCGTGCGGCCGATGACTTCCTCGCGTGCATAGCCGGTTATTTCGGAAAAAGATGGATTGACTTCGAGAATACGCCCAGCCAGATCGGTGATGACGATCCCTTCCTGAACGCTGTCGAAAACCTTGTCGAGCAGCGACAGACGCTTGACATGAAGTTGGCGTTCCAGATCGGCCTGTTGCGCCGCAAGAATATGGGCGATGGTCATGGTCAAGGGCTCAAGCTCCCCGACATCGCCCAATGCGTAAGCCTCATCGCGATTGGCGAGGCCAACCAGGCCAACGATTCTGCCATCATGGATGATCGGCAAGGCCAGCAAGGTTCGAATCGGAGGGTGCCCCGGCGGCAAACGATCTTGCAGACTATCCGTAGCGGGCGGCCCCGCCATGACCGGCAATCCCGTCACGAGCGCGCGTCCGAAGTAAGTGTCGGTCCGGGAAAAAATGTCGTCGCGGCAACCAAGCGCCGCCAGTGCGCCATGTGTCTCGCAAGCCGGTTGTTTCCATGACGATGCCCCGCTCAGCGCCATGATCACCAGATCATGACGATCCGGTTGTCCGGGTTCGACACGACCGATAAACCCCACCCGGCTACGCGACAACCGAATCAGGTCGTCGATCAGCACGCCGAATGCCGCACCCGCATCGGTATGATCGATGAAAACCCGCTGAGCGCGCAGAATGGCGCCCAACAGATCAACCGGCTCGATCGTTCCGGGCATGCTCGATCATTCCGATACGCTGCGGATCACAAACCTGACCGGCTTTCGAACTTACATATATCCAAGCCTCGTACATACGGCATACGTCGCATCATTTTCAAGCAACGAAGACTACTCGCCCGCCCAATTCATGGGAATCGCATTAACATAGGAACATGATCCTCATATGCAGGTATCTTGAGCTCAAAACCTCATCGAATGTCCAATTCATTTCCTTTTCTTTTGTCGGGTAGGCAGGAACATTCCCTGACAATATTGATCGTCGAGGACGAACCCGGCGATCACCACCTGATCGAAATCGCGCTACGGCAGATCGAGTTGCAAAAAAATGCCTCGCTCGATGTCGTCTGGGCCACCACGTTGGCCGAAGGCATTGCAAAAGCGCGCAACCCACGTCCCGATATCGTCATACTCGATCTCTCTTTGCCCGATTCGACAGGACTGGGCACCGTGTCGGCGGTGCACGCGGCGCTGCCCGATGTGCCTATCGTCGTACTGTCCGGGCACAACGACGAAGCCCTGTCGATGGCTGTGCTATCGGCAGGTGCTCAGGACTACCTGGTGAAGGGACAGCACGATGCCGTCGCCTTGTGGCGAGCCATGCGCCATGCACTGGTACGCAACAGTCTGGAGAACCAGATGTCGATCTTCCACGCCGCACTCGAAGCCGCGGCTGACGCGATCATCATTACCGGTACCGACGGGACGATCGAGTGGTGCAATCGGGCTTTCGAGAAATTGTCCGGCTACGGCCCGAACGAGGCGGTTGGGCACAACCCGCGGGAATTGTTGAAATCAGGCCGCCACGACCCCGATTTTTACCGCGACATGTGGAGCACCATCCTCGATGGCAAGGCATGGCGCGGCGAAATCGTCAATCGTCGCAAAGAGGGCGGACTGTACGACCAGACGCTGACCATCGCTCCCGTTCTGGCGGGCGATGGCACGATCCGCAAGTTCGTCGCGGTCATGCACGACATTACCGACCGCAAGCGCCTGACCCAGGAAGGCGCCGAGCTGCTCCGAAAAATCGAACTGTTGATTCAAAAAGCCGGCAATTTCGACAATGATTCCGCGGAGGCCACCGACAAGAACGGCGATGGCCGGTCCGATACCCCTTCTCTCAGCACACGCCAGCGCGAAGTTCTCATCCTTGTCGCTCAAGGACTGACATCGGCGGAAATCGCCGAGCGTCTCGCTATCGCACCCACCACCGTGGTCACTCATCGACGCGATCTGATGGAGAAACTCAATCTGCGCGGCGTGGCGGAATTGACGCGCTACGCCATCGAGCATCGCTTGGTCCCCAGTAGCGGAAAGACAAGCAAGCGTTAGCACAGCACTACCCAGAATCAGGGAAGCGAATACCCATATATAGGGGTATTTTTCCCATGATAAAAATGATACTTTCGGCATGTCGGCGCGACGCGTGCCCCGTGCACCAGCGTCCGATGAAGCAACTCACGCCATAAGCACTCTCTTGCACCAATAACCTGAACAAGGCAGACAGTTCAAGGTGATGGCATAGGGTAGAAGAGACGGCGCACCGCCGTCCCGCCAGCGCCGACTTTTCTCGACGTCCAGATGGAGCCCACGGAAAATCATGCAACGGATCGCCGAACTCTGCACCCTGGCCAACGATCCGGCGGCGTTCG
>CAYXEY010000689.1:0-3123 GCA_964464105.1 uncultured Planctomycetaceae bacterium | reverse complement strand
CAGAATAGAACCGGCCCATTCCCTTTCAGTTCTGCAATTATCACGGCGTCAGCAGTTCGGCCACCAGGCCGGCGATGTCGGCAGATGAAAGATCTGCATCCTGGCTGAAGTCGCCGTGGCAGAGTTCGCCGGCAGTCGGTGTGCCGACCACGGCCGCGGCGAACACGCCGATGTCGCGACCGTTCACCAGTCCGTCGACATTCAAGTCGCCGTCGGCGCCAGGGCACGGTGCAACGCAATCGAGGGAGGAGAGCCGGAATCCATCAATGGCCGACTCGACAATCGCGCCGGGGTCGATGTCAGCCGCGGTAAACCGAATTGCCATGTTGCCGGTAATGGAGATTCCGAGTGCGGTCAGTTCGCCGGCGGTGATCTCGTCGCTGTGCCATGAGAGTCCGCCATTGGTGGTGTAGCTTCGAACCGGGGTCCATGGGCCTGCAGGTCCGTTGCTGCTGATTTCGACGAAGAGACCGTCGCCGGCCGAGACCGTGGTCATCCTGTTGAAATACAAGTAACTCAACCGCGAAGCGGCAGGCAGAAGGCTGAAGGCGGTGGAGGTAAGCCTGACAGAGCCGCCATCCACGTCGGTGTTTCCAGTTGTGTTCTGAGTCAGCCAGCATCGGCCGCTGCCATCGCCGTCGGCGGCGGGGTCGTAGGCCCAGGTCGGATCATTGACCGGAATGCCGCGTTGCCAGGCGCCGGCCGAGGCGCCGACTACAGCGGTCGTCCATCCTGAATCGGTCTCGAAATTGTCGTAGAGGTTGGTCACAGCACCGTACGCAACAGTGGCGACAAACGCCCCGGCCGCGCCGGTGGACGGATTCATGAATGTCGTGCCCAGGTTGTTCTGCGCACTCACGTAATAGGAAACAGTTGATCCGCAGGGTAGTGCGCCGATGTTGGCCTCGAAATTGTCGCCGCCCACGTTGACCATGGGGACGCTGACCAATCCGCTGCCGCCGTTGTAATGCAATGTGACGCTTCCCGGAGCGATGGTCGCGGTTCCACATTGGGCCGGAACGACTGAGGCGCGAATTGCCGTGCTTCCGTTGGGTGATACAAATGCAGGATGCCCCAGCGGGTAATCGATCAGCAGGGTGCTCTTGGCCTTGCTGACGTCGAGAACAAACAAGCCGCGCTCGATGTCTGACAGGATGACCGTGCCGCTCGGGAAATAGGGATAGTTGTTCCAGTTGCCGTTGAAATTCGCGGCGTTATCGGCGGGGTAGGTGTCGAAATAGGCGATTTCAGTGGGCGCGGTCGGGTTTGCCGTGCAATAGATTCGCAGTCCGCTGCGGTAATTGGACTCGAAGATGAGATTGTCCAGTGTGTACAGATTGTGACCGACGGACTCGGTCGGCCCAAAAAAGGTCGATGCCACGGAAGGCGCCGTGAAGGCTGCGTCCTTCAGGAAGCGGGTGTCGATCACAATAGTCTTCGTGTTGAAGCCGAAATCACCCTCGTCCAATTCGTCATTGACGTACGCGTAATTGCGATCGGGCGACAAACAGATCTGATGCGAATAGGCGGCATTCGACCAGAAGACCCGGGGTGGATAGAGGTTCACCAGGTTCTGCTTGTCGGTGACGTCGATGAAATCAAGGCCAGTTTGAACACTGCCTCCGTTAAAGCCGGAGCAAAGGAGCGCGATTTCTCGGCCGGCGTAAGGCCCCGAGGTGTACGTTACCACCTGGCATTCATGGACGTAGCGATCGCTCCATTGCGCGACAAACTGAGGTGACGCGGGATTGGCCAGGCTGTAAATGCGAAGGCCGTTGTTTCCTCCGCCGCACCGGTAGAGATATCCGCTGGCGACATTGATCTCGAGGGTGTGCGAGGCCAGCGTGGGAATGGTGCCGTCGGCCGTTATGGTGTTGACCAGCGAAACGCGATTGCTTGCGGCGTCGATGTTGGCCAGGCTGATGACCTGGATGCCGCCGCCGCCTTCGCTCCCTGCATATGCATAATTCTGGTAGACCCTGATGTCGCGCCACAGGCTGTTGGGGCCGTCGACGTAGCCGGCGAATTGGGCATCGGCCGGATTGGTCACTTCGACGAATGCGGTTCCGGAATACAGCCCCATGATGGCGTACTCGCGCCCGGAGGGCGAGGTATAGCCAAAACAGGAATTGCCATTGTCCTGGGCCTGTCCGGTCAAGGTGGTGAAGTCGGAAAGGGTGATCCAACTCTTCAGTTCAATGCCGCTTGCCGGGAAGGAGCCGGGACCGTGGGGCGCCGGACCGTCCTCGGCCTGGCGATAGCTGGGGCCGACAAAGGGTGGCTGACGATCACGAATCTTCGGATCATCCGGATGGGCCATTAGGGCCGTCGCTGCGCAGAAATAGACAACCGCTGCTGTTCGCAGTTTCATGCAATCAATACCTCGCTTGTGCGAGAGAACGTCAAACTAGGGTTAGCGGACGAACTCCCACGATCCACCTTCCCTAATCTTAGCTGGTGGGGTGGCGAACTCAAAGCGATCGGGGCCCACGGAATCGCGATGTGCATTGGGGCACGGTGGCCGCTTAGCGCATTTCGGGCAGGGCGGCGTCGCGGCTGAGCCAGCGGGAATCGATATTCTCGTCGGTCAGGCTCTCCAGAAACGCCACCAGGTCGCCGATCTCACCGTCGGACAGGTGCAGCGGTTGAAGGATTGTTTCGGCGTGATGACCCGCCGGAAGGGCCTGCTCGAGGGTTGAATAGTATTTCACCACGTCAGTCAGGGTCGCAAATTGCCCCTGATGCATGTAGGGAGCCGTCCGGGCGACGTTGCGAAGCGTGGGTGTCTTGAACCGCCCCCAATTCTCCGGGTTGTTGACGGTGTATTCGATGATGGCGCCGGCGGGCTGATCGCTGAACTTGCCCATTGCATTGAATGGATCGCGTAGAGCCTCGTTGACCCCTGCGAATCGGCCTGCATCGGGCGCTGTGTGACCAGCGAGTGGCGGCACGCGGGTATCGTGAAATTCGCCATCGGTGAAATTCGGGCCGGTATGACACGAACGGCAATTCGCCTTACCGACAAACAGTTTCAATCCCCGTCGGGCGGCAGATGGATACGCCTGTATGTTTGCATCGTGGCCCTGGTTCAAGGCTTCAACAAACTCATCGAATGGCGAGCGG
>CAYXEY010000688.1:0-3125 GCA_964464105.1 uncultured Planctomycetaceae bacterium | reverse complement strand
ACCGCCATGAAGTCACGCGCATACACGCCGTGAGCACCGCCTATGTCTGCGGCTGGCCGACCGGCGAGATCCCCGAGGCTTTTCACGAGATTGAGCCGCACTTTCAGACCGATTACGAGCGCAGCAAATGGGTGGCCGAGTCGTTTCTTTCACAGTGGGGGCGGCTGAACAGTAATGTGCTGACCGTCTATCGCCCGAGCTTCCTCGTGGGTGACACGGCGACCGGCTATACCACGCAGTTCAACGGCTTTTATCAGCTTGCCCGGATGATCAGCCTGATGAAAGAGCAGTACTGCGGGGCAAGCGATGATGGCCTGACCTACGTGCCGCTGCGGCTGCCCGGCCGGGCAGACGATCGCCAGAACTTTGTGCCGGTCGATTTTGCATCGGGCATCGTGGCGGCGAGTGTCGCTGACGAACGCCTTCAGGGGCGCATCTACCACCTGACGGACCCGACTCCGCCGACAAATGGGCAAGTGAAGGCGTGGTTCGAGGAGTACTTTGGCCTTCACGGCGGACATTTCATTGAGCGCGATGAAGTCGAGGGTGAGCGCTCGTCGGCCGAGTCATTGCTTTGGGAGCAGTACGAGCTGATCGTGCCGCGCGTCTGCCGCGACTTTGAGTTCATCTCCGCCAATACGGCGGCGGCAGCAGCTTCGGCGGGCCTTGAATACCCCACGCTGACCCGGGAGCGTATGTTTGCACTGCTCGATTATGCGGCGTCCGCGAGATGGGGCCAGCGGGCCAATCGGCTGATTGCCTGATCCGATGGCACATGGCTGGTTCGCCGTTCGCCTTCCCCATATCATTCGACCATGGCCACCATGCCCCAACTCGAACCGTCCCGCCTCACCCGTGACGACGTCGGCGGTGATCGCTGGACGCTCAACTTCGGTCCGCAGCACCCGGCTACACATACCACCCTTCGCCTCGTTCTTGAGCTGGATGGCGAGACCGTCGTCGCCTGTACGCCGCACATCGGCTACCTGCACAGCGGCTTCGAAAAGCTCGGCGAGCACCTGAATTACAACCAGTACGTTGTCGTGACCGATCGGATGAACTACATCAGTCCGATGGCCAACAACATCGCCTGGCACCACGCCTGCGAAAAGCTGTTCGGACTCGAATTGACCCCGCGTTGCAAGGCCATCCGCACGATCATCGCCGAGTTGGCCCGCATTCAGGATCACCTGCTTTGCGTGGGCGTCGCGGCGCTGGACCTCGGCGCGTTCACCGCATTCCTCTACGGCTTCAACGAGCGCGAAATCATTTATGATCTGTTCGAAGAGATCTGCGGCGCCCGCTTCACCACCAGCTATACCCGCGTCGGCGGCTTGATGCAGGACATCACCCCGCAATGGCCCACCAAGGTCAAGCAGTTCGTGACCGGCCGGCTGCCCAAGGCCATTGCCGACATGGCCGGACTGCTCACCCGCAACCGCATCTTCGTCGAGCGGACCAAGGGCATCGGCATCCTGGGATACGACGATTGTATCAATTGGAGCTGGTCCGGCCCGATCGCCCGCGCCAGCGGCGTAAAGCGCGATCTCCGCAAGGACGAGCCATACCTTTGCTATGCCGACAACTGGGATGGCAGGGGCTCATCGGGTGTGCAATTCAAGGTGCCGATCGCAACTGGTTGCGACGTATATGCGCGCTATCTTGTGCGCCTCGAGGAATTGCAGCAGTCGATCAATATCATTTTGCAGCTTGTCGATAATATCCCGGCCGGCCCGATTGACGTGGTGCCCAATGAAAAGATGACCCTGCCGGACAAGCGGGAAGTCTATTTCTCAATTGAGGGTCTGATTCACCATTTTGAGAAGATCATGACCAACCGCGGCTTCGAGCCGCCCATTGGCGAGGCCTACGGGGCCAACGAGACCGCCAACGGCGAGTTGGGCTTTTATCTTGCGTCGGATGGAGGCAATAGTCCCTATCGAGCGCGCTGCCGCCCGCCGAGTTACATCAACTACCAGGTGTTCCCCAAATTGGTGCTGGGTCACAGCATCAGCGATGTGGTCGCAGTGCTGGGCAGCTTGAACATCATCGCGGCGGAGCTGGATCGATAGGAACCGGCTCAACGTTCTGGTTCAGACTCCCAAGTCGCATTTCAATTTCCTGGCCGGCTTTCCTCTTTGGGAATGTCGTATTGTTTGATCGATGAATTCCGTCTATAAAAGCCGGGGCAATTCGTTGCCAGACAAATTGACTTTTTCAAGTCGTTCTTGATACCATCGACCTCGTAATCGGCGACGGTCAAGCGACGATGCGGGACAGATGGGGATTCCTTCACCCCGCGGTCGTTTGGGAAAAGACCGTAAGCACCTCACGCGTTCGAAAGAAAGGAACCAGCCCATGAAACGTGCAATCGCGGCACTTGTCTTATTGTGCGCCTCGAACGTTGCCCTTGCCGGCACAATATCGACCGCAGCATCCAACGCACAGGGAAACTGGAATTGGGGCGTGTTCATGGATTTAACGCCCACCGCCAACATGAGCGTCTATTCGTTTGACCTCACCATTCCCAACGTTCCAATCGGCGGTCCCGTCGCGCTATATGTATACACCTGCAACACGGGAACCTATGTCGGCAACGATGCCACACCAGCCAATTGGACCCAGATTGCCGCGATTAATGCATATTCCAATGGCAACGCAGCCCTCACCCGTTTCACTTTGAGGAATCCGCTGGTGTTACCTTCCGGCGTGACGCGCGGCGTCATGCTCTATTCAACTAGTGGATTTCGAATGACAACCGGTGCAGCTGCGCAGCAGACTTTTGTCAACGCGGATCTGACCCTTTTCAGTGAGCGAGCGAGAAACGCCCTCCTTGCAGGAACCGCAACGACACCGGCTGTCTTTGCCGGCAACGTAAACTACACACTCGAAAACCAAATCGAAGGGGCCGGGGCGGTCGAACCGTACGACGTCAAGGAAGATTGCAACACGTTGATTACCGTCAACGTGTACCCCGCGACCGCGCCCGCCAGCACCGGCGTTCTGGTAACGGCCGACCTGTCGTCCATTAACGGTTCCGCCACGCAGTCGCTTGTGGATAACGGCAGCAATGGCGACTCGGTGGCCGGCGACAATATCTATTCATATATGGCCAACGGGCCCGC
>CAYXEY010000687.1:0-3127 GCA_964464105.1 uncultured Planctomycetaceae bacterium | reverse complement strand
TTACTTCGTGTGAAGTTGCCGTTGTTCGCCCCTCCTTTTTGATCGGCCCGAGGACCGGCCGGAACTGCGAAGGAATTGCAACATGAACGAACCAGTCATGACGTGCCCCAGTTGTGGCATTGACATCAAACTCAACGAGACGCTGGCCGCTCCCATCATTGCGGCGGAGCGAAAGAGAATCGAGACCGAGCTACGCGTGCGAGCGGAGGCCATTGACTCCCGCGAGAAGACGCTTGTCGCTGACCGGAACAAGGTCTCGCAGCTTCAAGCGGAACTAGAGCGGCAGAAGGCGACCATCGAAGACCTGGTCGCGGCACGAGTCGGAGAACAACGAGAGGCGATCGCAAACGCCGCCACCAAGAGAGCAAACGATGCGGCCGCGGCGGAACTTAAGGCGGCAAATGACGCACTCGCCGTCAAGGACGCCAAGTTGGCCGAATCGCAGAAGGCCGAAGTTGAACTTCGGTCGCAGCGCGAGGCGCTGGAGGTCGAGAAGCGCGAGTTTGGTCTCAAGCTCAGCCGAACACTCGATGCCGAACGCGAGAAGGTCAGAGCGACCATCCAGGCTGAGGAGGCACAGAAGGCCGGCGATGCCGCAGCGGTTGAATTGAAGGCCGCACGCGAGGCGCTCGCCGAGAAGGACGCCAAGCTGGCGGAGGCCCAGAAGGCAGAGCTGGAAGTGCGCAAGCAGCGTGAATCCCTCGAAGGGGAAAAACGCGAGTTCGAATTGCGAATCGCACGCACCGTCGATGAAGAGCGGACAAAGATCAGGGCTGCGACCCAAAAAGAGGATGAAGAGCAGTACCGACTGAAGGTCGCCGAGAAGGACAAGGTCATCGACGACATGCGCAAACAGGTCGAGGAATTGCGCCGGAAAAGCGACCAAACATCCCAACAACTACAAGGCGAAGTTCAGGAACTCGATCTCGAAACCATGCTCCGCGACCGCTTTCCCCAGGATGTCATTGAACCGGTTGCCAAGGGTCAACGCGGCGGCGATGTCCTTCACCACGTCCGTTCGTCGGGGGGCGCCTTGTGCGGTCTGATTCTTTGGGAGTCGAAACGGGCGAAGCGATGGGATGACGCCTGGCTCACCAAAGCTCGTGACAATCAGCGAGAGGCCAAGGCGGATGCCATTGCCATCATGACGCCGGCCCTCCCGAAGGGCGTCGACAACTTTGAACATGTCGAGGCCGTGTGGGTCACGCGCTCGGCGTGCGTTCTGCCGCTGGCAGCCGCGCTCCGTCAAACCCTGATCGAGTCTGCGTCGGCCCGCCGGGCGATGGAAGGCCGTCACACGAAAATGGACATGATGTACTCGTACCTGACCGGGCCGCAATTCAAACAGCGGGTCAGTGCCCTGGCGGAAGCCTACATCAACATGCGGACCGATCTCGATACTGAGAAGCGCTCGATCACTACGCACTGGAAAAAGCGCGAGAAGCAGCTTGAACGGATGCTCGGCGGAATGGTCGGCATGTACGGCGAGTTGCAGGGCATCGTCGGCGCCTCCCTGCCGGAAGTCGAAGGGTTGACCATGCCCTTGCTTGAAGGCCCCTCGGCGTCCCTGCCTGAGCGCGATCTCGCCTTCGACAACGAAGCGAGTTCGATTCAGGCATAATCGCCGTGCAACAGCCGGTCGCACGGCAGGAAGTCAGCATGAAGCTTAAAGACATCGCCGAGATTCGCAGCGGGTATCCGTTCCGCGGCCGCATTGAGCCGCAAGCAAATGGTGCCTTGCGTGTGGTCCAAATCAAGGACATCAAGGACGGTCAGCCCCTTGTGGCAGCCGACCTGGTGACCGTGAACCTTGATCGAGATCCAGAAGCGTATTCGGTGAACAAGGGTGACGTGCTCTTCCTGTCGCGCGGCCATAGGCTGTTTGCGACACCGATTACTGAGCCGCTCAAGAACACCATCGCGACATATTACTTTTTCGTCCTGCGACCCAGGACGGGAAGCGTCAATCCGCGCTATCTGGCATGGTACATCAACCAGCCGCCGGTCCAGTCGGAATTGAACGCGGCGAAACGCGGATCACACATGCCGCTTGTCTCTCGAAATGACATCGAGGCGTTGCAAATCGAAATCCCGCCGTTGCCTACACAAAAGGCCATCGTGAACTTGGCCGAACTCGGCCGTCGCGAATCAGAACTTCTCGCGGCTATCCAGGAAAAACGAACCGGACTCATCAACAGCATCTGCCTTCAGGCGGCACATCAGCCGTCTTGAGGACCGAGGGATTCAACAATGCCAGACCATGTTTCTCAGGACGAGATCAATAACGTTGCGTGGCGTGCGTGCGACACCTTCCGTGGCACGCTCGACCCCGCGCAGTACAAGGACTACATCCTGGTCATGCTCTTCATCAAGTACATGAGCGACCAGTGGAAGGACAAGCGAGAACAGTACGACAAGAAATACGCTGGCAACAAGGAACGCGTAGAACGGGCGCTGGGACGTGAGCGATTCGTCGTTCCGCCTGAGGCCGAGTTCGACATGCTGTTCAAGCGTCGGAGCGAGGCGAACATCGGGGAGCTGATCAATATCGGCTTGGAGAAGATTGAAGACGCCAACAAGGGCAAACTCGAAAACGTCTTCCGCAACATCGACTTCAATAGCGAGCCCTACCTCGGCGAAACGAAGGAACGTAATCGCCGGCTCAAGAGCCTGCTGGAGGATTTCAATGACCCGCGCATGGATCTGCGGCTATCGCGAATCGGCGACAAGGATGTCATCGGAAATACATACGAATATCTAATCTCGCGTTTCGCCGCGGACGCGGGCAAGAAGGGTGGCGAGTTCTACACGCCGGCTGAGGTCGCGACGCTGTTGGCCAAACTCCTGCGCCCGAACCCCGGCGACACGATCAGCGATCCCGCCTGCGGCTCGGGCTCGCTGCTCATCCGTGTCGCCCGCGAAATCGGCAACGACGATTTCTCGCTGTTCGGACAGGAATCCAACGGCAGCACCTGGGCGCTGTGCAAGATGAACATGTTTCTGCACGAGATGGACAGCGCCCGAATCGAGTGGTGCAACACAATCACGAGCCCGAAGTTGATCGTGGACGACAGCCTGATGAAGTTCAATATCGTCGTTGCCAATCCTCCCTTCTCGCTCGACAAAT
>CAYXEY010000686.1:0-3136 GCA_964464105.1 uncultured Planctomycetaceae bacterium | reverse complement strand
CACGCATGATGTCTATTTCGGTACGAACTCAAACAGCGTGCTGAATGCGACGCGGGCCAGCCCTGAGTTCAAGCAGAATCAGGGCACGTTGACCTATTCGCCCGGCGCCGCAGTGGCCCTGCTGGCCAATACGAACTACTTCTGGCGTATCGACGAGGTCGACACCCTCGGCGGCACGACCAAGGGCGTGGTCTGGCAGTTCAGCACCACGCTGGCGACGAAGTTCGTCATTCTTCCTGTGGCGAACACGCAGATCAATACGCCTGTCGCGGTCACCGTGCAGGCGCAGGACGCGTCCAACAATGTGGTGGCCAACTTCGAAGCCGATGTGACTCTGGTACTGAGCGGCTCGGCCACCGGCGGCGGCTTGGTGAATATCGTGAACGGCGTGGGAACGCTCAACATTCAGAACACGGTTGCCGAGGCGGTGACGATTTCGTTGACCGACTCGCAAACGACCGGCCTGAATGTGACGTCGACACAGTCGATTACGTTTACGCCATAACGGCCAGGGACGAAGGGACATAGGGACAAAGTGGGGCCGTTTGGGCGGCTCTCTTGGTCATCTATTTTCACTTTGTCCCTTTGTCTCTATGTCACTTTGTCCCTTGATCAAATACCACATGCCCCCACGCCTTCGGCTTGTGCATGTCGATCATGCCCTGCGGCGACCAGACCCAGTTGTCTTCGCGCGCGCCCTTCGGCGTTTCGTAACGGCCCTTCACGATTTGCGTCGGCCATTCCACGCGTGAGAAGCCAAATCGCCAGACGTCGTCAGGCTGCGGCGGACAGGGCGAACCCGCGAGATTCGCCAGCGATTTCCACGGAATCGCCATTTCGACCGACCAGCCTCGATCGGTGTCCGCCGGATCGTTGAGCGTTCCATTGACGTAAGTCGCGACGCGCAGGCCCTCGACATTCCACGCGTGAATAGCGGGACCGCCGTCGCGGTAGGTGCGCTTGAGCAGCAGGTCGAAGATCGTGCCGAGGGCATTCACTTCGACCTCGAAATAATCGCGGCAGTCGCCGTTGGGATCGATGAACACCTCGAAGTCGGGATCGTGAAAGACGATCGCATCGTGCAGCGTCAACTCGCCGCGCACGTGCGGCTCGTCGAGCTCGGCCGCGATGTAGAGCGCGTCAGCATCCCACACCATCTTCGCCCGCGTTCGATAGAGCGGCTTTGGACGAATCGAGCCTTCGATATCGACGAAGTCCTCGGTCCACGCCGCCGATTGCCACGCGGTATCATCCAGCCGTCCGTCGATCGTGGGAGCATCGCTTGCACGCTTGCACACATAGGATCGCGGCGTCGCGCTCGCGCCGGCCAGCCGAACGCACTCATCCGCCGTTCGTGTTGACGTGCATCCGGCAGCCCAGGCTGCTCCGATTACGAACGCAACCGCTCGTGTTCGTATCATTCTCAGGTTCATGACGAATCCGTCGCTCGCGAAAACTTCGGCATTGGCCTGTTGCCTGTTCCTGCCGGTACTGGCAGCCTGCACGCCGGCGAAATCGCGCATTTCACCGGGCAGGCCGGAACCCGGCGCGTCTGACGATCGCACCACTCCGAATATACTCGCAGACATGAACCGCCGGCTGCTGAATGGCGAGAGGTGGACCTGTCGGCTCCTTCGGGCTGATCCGGGCATCGCGGCTGACGTCCCTTCGACACCTTTGCCTGCGGTGGTCCCTGGATGCATTCATACCGATCTCATCCGCGCGGGCATTGTCGGTCATCCCAACATCGCGGACAACGAAACACGTTCGCTGTGGATCGGTCGATGCGACTGGCAGTATCAATGCGAGTTCGATATCCCCGCTGAACAGCTTGGGCATGAGCGCGTTGACCTGGTTTTCGACACACTCGACACGATCGCGACGATTCGCCTCAACGACATCGAGCTTGGGCAAGCGGCCAATCAGTTCCACCCGCATCGATTCGATGCACGCAAGGCGCTTCGCTCCGGTCGCAATGAGCTGAGCATCGATTTCAAATCCCCACTAAACCACATTCACGCCGAAGCCGCCCGGCTCGGCCCGCGACCGGTCAACGGAGACTGGGATCCGTACGTGTTCCTCCGCAAAAGCGCGTGCAACTTCGGCTGGGACTGGGGGCCGAAGGTCGCCACGGTCGGCGTTGCCGGCAATGTGCGATTGGAGACGTGGCGGTCAGCTCGAATTGAGAGTGTCAGGCCACTGATTTCCCGCGAACCGGACGGATCGTGGCGGGTTGATGCTCGCGTTGGAATCGAACGAACCGAACCCCGATCAGTCGTCGCCCATTCACAGGCCGGCGCTGGCGCCCGACTGCTTTCAAATCTCAAATCTGAAATCTCAGATTCCCCACGCCGCGATCCAGAATCCCCAATTACAGCTCATGTAGTTCTCCGCGATGGCGAAAGAACACTTTCCGAACGGTACGTTGAGATTCTCGGCAGCGCTACCGACGTCTCGATTGAATTGAAGACCCAGAGTGTCACCCCCTGGATGCCCCGCGGATATGGCGAACAGCACTTGTATGACCTTCAAATCAGCCTGGTCGACATCGCGACATCCGCGACGCTCGACACTGCCGCGCGCCGAATCGGCTTCCGCACCATGACGCTCGATACGTCGCCCGATACATACGGAAGTCGTTTTCAGTTGCGGGTCAACGATCAGCCGATCGTCGCGCTGGGCGCGAACTGGATTCCCGAAGGCCTGTTTCCCGAGGATAGGACCGACGCGCGCATCCGCGAGCGCGTCAAACAGGCAGCGGACGCAAACCTGAATGCGCTCCGCGTCTGGGGCGGCGGTGCTTATGAATCCGATGCGTTCTACGAGGCCTGCGACGAACTCGGCATCCTTGTCTGGCAGGACTTCATGTTCGCCTGTGCCTGCTACCCCGAGGAGGAGCCGATTCGCGCGCAGGTCGAGGCCGAGGCGCGATATCAGATTGCGCGACTGTCTTCACATCCCTCCGTCGCGCTCTGGTGCGGCGGGAATGAGTGCATCTGGGCCTGGCAGGGCTGGGGCTTTGCAAACAAATTGAAGCCGGGGCAAACCTGGGGCCGCGGTTACTGGCTCGATTCACTGCCGCGACTCTGTGCCGACCTCGATCCGACGCGCCCCTATTGGCCCAACACGCCGTGGT
>CAYXEY010000685.1:0-3138 GCA_964464105.1 uncultured Planctomycetaceae bacterium | reverse complement strand
GACACTGCGAGGGATACACTTGTGCCAGTTGACACGAACGGGCCATATCAGCCCGGATATCTCACCGCCCCGCTGATTTCGGCTGATTCGATGCGGGCGGCGTGCTGCGCGCCAGGCCATTGTCCGACTCAAGGAGTTCGTCGCCAGGACGGCTAACGGAGAAGAAGCCTCGGACGAGATGGTTGAAGAGGCGGCTGTGCTGGACGCGACGTTGGCGAAGACAACGGACCGTCCCGCTTGATGCAGACGACGACGGAGGCCGCCAGGCTCGTCAAGCCGGTGCCCAACCCGCTTGCGTCGATCACAGTGCGCGCGCAGCGTGGTGCGGCTGACAACGCGTTGTGGTGCGACTGCGGGCGACACCGCGCGTCCATGAAGACGCCAGCGCCCGGCAGCACGAGTATCGGCACTGCTGCCTACGAGGGCGGCGAGGTTCGCTCTCCGCAAGGCGCTGGCCGAAGCATTGCAGCATGGTCGGAGCTGTACCGCAATCGACCGCTATTGATCAGTTGGCTTGTCCGACTGCAAGTCAGCTGGCATCGATTGCCCCAGCGCCTCGGCGCGCGAAATCATCCTTTTAACTTCCGAGGAGGTATGGATTGGCACCAATTCAACTTCCGGGTGCTTCGCTCGAAAGACGCGAAACACCTCGTCTGCGAACGCCTGACCAACTGACGCCACACCAGCGAAATCGAGAATCACAATCTTGAAGCGATCAAATCGGGCAAGCAATCGTTTCGCCTGAGATCGCGATACCAAGTTGTCATCTCCGTAGTGCATCAACTTCACGGGGACAACTGTCTTCGTGAAGCCGTAATCGTCATCAGACGTGAACTTGTCAAATACCTTCTTGGTGCTTCGGGCTGTGTGATTGTGGAGTTCCATCCGCACTAATGTTCCACCACCTGCAGGGCTAGATTGAAGAATCCAGTCCTCCTTCTCCTCGAACTCATGGGAAAAGTAGACCTCTCCCGAGAGAACCATGAACTGATCAAACATTCGAGATGTGAAGAAGATCCCTTCGCCCGAATGGTTCGTTGGATCAGTCGTGAATTTCCCTTTCGCAAGTTCAAGCACCGCGTGCCTCTCATCTAATAGATTCAAGGCCGCCTGAATCTTCTTGAAAATGCCCACTCCGTTGTCGAATATCCGCATCCGGGTCGCCGCGGCCGTTTTCTCCAATGCAATCGAAACCATCGTCGCGCCAGAGTGATCGATAACGTTGTTGAACATCTCGGTGAACCCGTAGTGCCATATGTCCAACACGTTTTTCGGGAGTTTCTCGAGTGACGGCGCCACATCCATTCGCCAGACGGCGTCTTCTGCCAAACCCGGTCCGAGTGTGTACGTCTTATCCCACTGGACAAGTGATGCCAGACGGTACTCTTTGCTCCGTGTCTGCCCGGCTTCGGTCACCGCTCCCTCGCCGATCAACCGCTGTAAGTGCTTGTGTATGGCTTGGCGGGAGCAGCCGAATTCCTCGACTGCGAGACGAACTATGTCGCTGGGATGGGCATCCAGATGCTCAACAATGAATCTACGAACAGTCTCGCCTCGGACACGTACTGTGCTCATACGGAGTTTGTCAACCAATGGCGTCTTGATTGTCAACCCAGATTCCGGCTTTGTCAACCGCACGAAAACGCCTTGCGTAAGCTATGCCGCCGGGTTGCTGCCGAATCGCGGCGGGTCCCGGGCTGGCCGACCGGTTACGCTGACGACTTGGCCGCCCCGTCTCTGGCGGCCGCTTCCTCCAGTTCGGAGAGCTTCGCCCTTGGTGTCGGGTTCCCTTACACCGGGCGAGGCCGGTGCGGGTGCGTCTCAGCGGGGCCCGCCGTAACCGTTTGAATCGAGATGCGCAGCGCCTTTGGGCACGATCATTGCAGCGAACTCTCGCAGGGGTGGTGAACTCGGGTCCGCGCGCGTTCGCGGATCGCCGGGGAGGGGCCGCCCGCAGGATCGTTCCGCCGAGCAGACAAGGGGCGGAGGTCGGGTCGGCGTGGATGTGCCGTGAGCCGCCATCGGTCACGTGTCGGGGAGGGACCATGGAACGAAGTGACGATCGTCTTGCACGCCGGGCGCGGGCTTTGCTCGCTGCCTTCCTGCTGGTCGGGGGGGGGCGGGCCAGGCGGTAGCCGTACCGATCCGGGCGCCGGATCGCATCTATGATCGCGACCTCGGCGTGTGGTTCGGCACCCTGTCGGTCGACGGCGCGCCCGGCGCAAACCAGGACTTCCTGTCACTGACGGACTTGATCGCCGATGACTTGCGGCTGGCCATCCAGTCCGACGGCACGGTCGATGCGCGGGCGAGAAGCGACCAGCTGCTGAGCTGGGTGATTTCGGGTCAAACGGGGGTCAAGTGGGCGCTTGCGGCGCCCGACGGCCTCGACGCACAGCAGGCCCTCATCGATGCGTACACCGCGAGCGCGATGGCGTCGTACGGGCCGGGCTTCCTCACGTTGGCGAGTCCCGTCTCGAGCGGCGAGCGTTCTTATCTCCTCGGTTTTTTTGAGTCCATTGAGGTTGCGCCCATCTTGGCCGGTGATATGGACGACCCTTTTCTCTTCGGAGAGGAAGGCCAGCAGGTCGTCATTTCAACCAACTTCATCGCTCGCACGCGGTACTTCGAGCAGAACGCGCAGTGGCGGGTCACGGCCGTGCCGGAGCCGGGCACTCTCGCCTTGCTCGTCCTTGGACTGGCCGCATTGGGGCTCACCCGCAAGCCCAGGCCGTCCTGACCGCGACCGCCGCCAGTCTTGCCATGGCCCGGGCGACGTGGTGGCCCGACCGGCGCCGCCCGCTACCGCATGTCATTCTCGAGGGCGCGCCGGCCTGATCCGCCTCCTGCCCGCTCGCCCAGCGAGCCATCACGCTCCATCCGTGCCTCGCCGCTGAGCCGGAGAAAGTCGCTCGCAATCTCGAGTGGCGCCAGCAGGCAGGGCGCGCTGGGGCCGACGGCGAGCGCGGCTTGCCTGTTACACTAGCTGCGACCGCGCGTCGGCGGCCGGTGGGCTGCCTCTTATATTAGTTATAATATAAACATTAGGTTACGACGCATATTTAATGAATTCACTGCACTCCACGGACGAAATCCTCGACGACATCCGGCAGGGCCGGATGGTCGTGATCATGGACG
>CAYXEY010000684.1:0-3141 GCA_964464105.1 uncultured Planctomycetaceae bacterium | reverse complement strand
GTCAAGCAGGAGAATGCGGTGCGCGTGCTCATCGATCTCTCGGCTGTGCTTCAAGCGCAGGAGAAGTGGCCCCAATCCCGTGCCTCGTTGACCGAGGCGCTCTCCCGCGCGGAGACTCTTCAAGAACTTTCGCCCGCTCTGGTTCACCGAGCCAAGGACATGTTCGCACGCAGCCGGGAACGGGAGGCTGAGCGCTGACAGCGGGCAGACGTTTGCCTCCGACAGGCCGACGCTGCAAGCGCACCGGTAGTTTGACTTCCAGCATCCGCCAACTTTGGTTCGCCCGCCCTCCAAAGGCGGAGACCTCTCTCATTGTCAAACGGAATCGAAAACTGACCCACCTTTGGCGGGAAACGGAATTGAAAACTGACCCACCCAAGGGTCGGGTGATGAGCCCGGTTCAGGCGGCCTTTTCCTCCTTCTTGTTGGTAACGTCTTTGACGACGCCGAGACTGCCGGCGACAGCCGGCAGGAGTCCGGCGTGACGCTTGTCCTTGAGCCGGTAGCTTTCCCCCTGGATGGCGATGACCCGGGCGTGGTGCAGCAGCCGATCGAGAAGGGCTGTAGTGAGGGTGGAGTCCTGCGCGAACACCTGGTCCCACTGGCTGAAGGGCAAGTTGCTGGTGACGACGATGGAGCTCTTCTCGTAGCGCTTGGCGATGATCTGGAAGAACATGTCGGCCTGCTCACGAGGCAAGGGTAGATAGCCGATCTCGTCGATGATGAGCAGCCGGTAGCTCAAGATGGCCCGATCGAGCATCTCGGCCAGACGGTTCTGTCGAAGCGCGGTGGACATGGCGAGCATCAGATCCGCAGCCGTGGTGAAGCGGGTGCGGATCCCGGCCTGGGTGGCCTGATAGCCGAGCGCGATGGCAAGATGGGTCTTGCCGACCCCGGAAGGGCCAACGAGCACGACGTTCTCGGCCCGCTCGATGAAGGCAAGCGAGGCCAGATCGCGCACCTGGGGCTCGGGCACACTCGGGGCGAAGGCGAAGTCGAACTGCTCGAGGGTCTTGATGACCGGGAAGCCGGCGAGCTTGGCGAGCATGGCGCGGGTGCGCCCTTGCCGTGCGGCCAACTCGGTCTTCAGGAGCTCCTCGAGGAAGTCGGTAAGCGAGGCCTTCTTGCGAGCCGCGGCATCGGCCAGCGATACGTAGGAGTCGCCCAGGGTGGCGAGCCTCAACTGCTGGCACAGCAAGTCGATGCGCTCGTGCTGCAGGTTCATGGCCGCACCTCCACTCTGGCGAGCAACCGGTCGTACTGGCGCAGGTCATGCTGAGGCGGGACGTGCGGGTAGACAGGCCCAGCGGGCTTCCTGTGCGGGATATGCTTGGGTCGAGCTCCCAGCGGCGCCAGTGCGGCCCGCTCCTGGTCCCAGCGATCGACAGGCCGGGTGTTCGTGGTGGCATGCACCCGCACGTTGGCGACCTCGCGCAGCCAGCGTTGCGCCTCGATCTGGGCCGTCATCGGATCGAGCTCGACGCCGTGCATCTTAAGGCGCGAGGCGAGCGGCACGTAGAAGCTGTCGCGCACGTAACGGATGAACCGCTCGACCTTGCCCTTGGTCTTGGCCCGATACGGGCGGCACAGCTTGAGCTGAAAGCCGTACGTGTGTGCCAGGTCCCACAGCTTCGGGTTGAATCGGTGCAAATCCCGACCGTAGGCGTGGCGCTTGAGCACTACCGTCTTGGCGTTGTCGCAGAGCACCTCGCGCGGCACGCCGCCGAAGAACTCGAACGCCGAGAGCAGATCGTTGCAGAAAGTCTCGACCCGGGCGTTGTCGGAGAAGCGGATGAACCCGACACGGCTGAAGCCGAGCGTGGCAACGAACGCGACCAGTGGCCGCTCGCCGCGTCGAAAGATCGCCCAGTCCATCTGCAGCTGATGAGCGGGCGCGGTCTCAAAACGCACCAGCGGATCGGGCTTGACCTTCGGTCGCAAGGCCCGCAGGTGCTTCTGCAATAGGCTCACGCCCCCGCGGTAGCCGCGTTCGAGGAGCTCCCGATGCAGCGCCGTGGCCACCAGGCGCTCTGGCAGCGCCGCTTCAACTCGGACGCGAATGTACTCGTGATGTGCCGCCAGCTTGCCTGGCCTTGAAGGTCTCGGCCCGTAGGTAGCCGCGGCCTCGCCCTTCAAGTGACGGCGCACCGTATTGCGCGACACCCCAATCTGTCGGGCTATCTCCCGGATGGAATGCCCCTGCCGATGCAAAATCCTGATCTCCATACCTTCCTCGCAACTCAACACCGGGAGCCTCCTCGAGGGAGAAAAGCTCCACGGTAACCAATGGGTGCGGGTGGGTCAGTTTTGGAATCCGCCAGGGGGTCAGTTTTACGTTCCGTTCAACATCATCGAGGCGTCTGCGACAACGCCAAATCGGGGCGATGCCGCCGTCTTGTGAGACGCTTCCGCTTGACAAAAGAAGCCAGAATTCAGGAATTATCCATTCGTGCTGTCGATGTTCCCAGGAAAAACCGCACGGTGCAGGCCCAAGCAACACCAAGGCAACCAAGCGCCTTTCGATTTCTCACCGTGAAGAAGCAGGTAGTGTTCCGAAACAGCTCGGCATGCTCTAAGCATTCGGGCTCGCCGTGCTTACATGCTTCCCCGCAAGCCAGACTGCGCCTGCGGTTCCAGCGCGTTCTGACAATGTGTTGGCGCGGCAAGCGGTCACGCCCCATGGCCCGAGCAATGGCGCCAAAGACGGCGCCGATCGAAGAACGGCCAATCAACACCAAGGATAGCGAACTAGAGCGACTCACTACCGCATTCCGTTTGTCTGGGAAAGACGCTCTTAGCTGGGCGAATACCATCACACCCGACGAACGTCGACACCTTAACTTTCCAGCGTCTCAGGAGGACTTCGACGCGTACTGCGCGCGCCATTACGCCTATCGAAACAGACTGCACTGAGCAAATGCCCGTTCGTCCTCGACTCGACCGACTTACCCGTAATCACAGCCGAACTTCTGAGCACAGTGGCCATAACAAGGCAAGGAATGAGATCCGTTGCGTCAGGTGTTGAGGTTGAATGGCCGCGGCGCATCCGCGCCGTGATCGCACCCGGCGCCGCGCTCAGCCCGTCAGCGGTCGCGGCGCACCCGCAGCCCTTGGCGCCAGCCGAGCATGCTATGCCGAACC